>JBIHZY010000138.1:0-4807 GCA_044240185.1 Solirubrobacteraceae bacterium | reverse complement strand
TGGGCGCTAGACGATGAAACGAGTAAGCCGCTCCCGCGCGGGCGTCACGCGCTCTCGCGTGAAACTGTGCTCGCCTCGCAGCGCGGCCGGATGCTCCACGCTGCGCTGGTCGCAACGGCGGAGAAGGGCTTCGGTTACGTCGTCGTAGCTGACGTGATCGGCGAAGCCGGAGTCTCACGCAAAGCCTTTTACGAGCACTTCGCGGACTTTGAGGATTGCTGGTTCCAAGCCTATGACACCGCGGTTGAAGTTCTCTTCGGCGAGATGACCGCTGCGGCGGTCGGGGCCGACGGCGCCGCTGACCCCCGCGCCGGCCTAGGCGCAGGGATCGCTGCCCTCGCTCGCAACGTCGCCCAAGAGCCGCAGGTGGCGCACGCAACAATCGTTGACATCACCGGCGGCGGGCCGCGTGGCCTCAATGCTGATCGCGCGACGATGGACCGCTGGGCCAAACTGCTGTTAACGACTTGGGATCACTCCGACGCCTCAGAGGCCACTGATCAGCGCAAGCTGGCGGCGCTCGCGGCGGTCAGCATCGTCACCGGGGTCTGCCGCGATCACCTCGTCGCTGGAACCACCGACTCACTTCCAGCGATCAGCGATCAAATCACGGCGCTGATGGCTGCAGTACTGAGTCAGTAGCTTCGACCAAGCACCCTGCGGCTCCCCTGCTCGAGCGATCGGGCTCACTGGCGCGCTTAGCCAGCGGCAAATGTTACGCTTTCGAGATAGCCACTAGGGAGAAGTCAATGAGCCGTCGAATCACTGTTCCCGTCGCGTCAACCTCGCTTCTGGCGCTCTTCGCTCTCAGCGCCGGCAACGCCTTTGCCGCCTCGTCGGTGAGGGTTGAAATCAAGATCAGCGGCGCCGGTGCAAGCGGCGGCTCGCTGCTGGCGGTCTCCAGCACGGGTAAGGCAGTCCGGACCAAGCTTGGCTCGAAAACTGTTTCGCTCAACGTCCCAAAGGCAACGATTAGTGGCACAACACTGCAGCTCGTCAGCAAGTCGGGCACCTTCCTCGGGCCGGTTGTCTTGGCCAGCGCATCAGGCGGCAAGAAGGCTTATCTGACGCTCGGCAAGGGCGCCGGTGCGAAGAGCTCGCTGAAGCTTGGAACTGCGACTGTCAAGAAGGGTTACGCAGCGCTAAGCAAGCCACTGGCTACCAAGTCGCTGCTGACCTCCTCGTACGCGGCGGCCGTCAAGGGCGCCCCAACCGGCAGCGGCCGCCTCGGGCTGCAGAAAAGCAGCAAGAAAGCCTCGGCTGCGCAAGAGGGCGGCAACGGCGGCAACGGCGGCAACGGCGGCAACGGCGGCAGCCTTCCCTCCGGCACCGACCCCGATCGCGACGGGCTGACCAGCAATATCGACGTTGACGACAATGGAAACGGAGTCCTCGACAACCAAGACTCGGCGCAGCGCCCAACCAGCGCCGGCCTGTTCGCAACCTTGAACCTTCGGCCTAGTGATGTTGGAACGAACTTCAACGCTACCGGCGTGACGCAGGCTCAGATCGACGCCAACGTTTCCGGCGAGAACAGCTTCAACTTCATCTTCTACTTTGGCGGCGGCGATCTCCCAGCGACGACGGGAGCTTACGTCGACTGCGGCGCGCTCAGCTACTGCAACTCGGTTACCGGCACTGCTGTTCTGAGCGGGCTGAGCGAGTCCTCGCCGGACCTTCCCCGCGGCATGCTTTGGCGCAACTGGCGGGCGGACGGCAATCGTTCAGGCAACGGGCTCGAGAGGATCACCAACAACGGCCAGAACGCCTGGGCAGCAGGCTTGCAGCCACGCGCAACGACAGCCCAAATGACCCCCGGCGACCTATTCAATGTGGTCTTCCGCGGCGCTGGCGGCGACGTCACCACGCCGGTGGCGCTGCCCAGCTACCCGGTCACGGTGCCAGCGATCAAGACCGTCTACTCCGGTGGCGTGGCAACCACGATCCTCAATGGGAACCCAGCAAGTCCGGGGTCAAACGATAGCTCGGCGGTCGCCGTCAGCGCCGCCGGCGACCTTGCGTTTGATTACTGGCGGCCACAGCGCCGTGGCATCGCCGGGACCGGCGAAGCTGCGCTGATCGACATGGGCAACCTTCATTACACAATCTCGATCGGCGGCCTTCGCACGGCCGGCGGCAGCCAGGTAAATGTCTCGCGGGAGTTCAGCTGCAACGCTGCCGGCCAGCCGGTAAGTCCGGAAAGCCCGGGGGGCGACTTTTACGGCCCCGCCGACCCGACCGCCGATGCCGCTCCGAACCCGGCCAACACGCGCACGTACTCAACCAATCTGCGCTCCTGCCTAAGCGGCGCAATCAGCGCCGGTTACCTGCCCGCCGGCACCTCACTGGCCGGCGCGAAGGTCAACGTGGGCTTCACCGCATCGGGCGAGAATCGCTCAGGTGGCGCCGACCGCGCAACGATGTCAATCGCCCTGGCGCTCTAAAGAGGGCGCCGTCAGCGGCGTTGTTGGTCCAAGATGCTGCTGGCTTTAACGAGCCAAAGCGGCGCGCTTCGGGCGGCCGATCCGGTAGCGTGCCCCCAATGCTGAAGCTGAAGAGTTCGACCACTGCTGTGCTGGTCGTAGCCGCTCTGAGCGCGATCGCTGCGCCGTCCGCCAGCGCGCTGCCCTACTCGAAGGCGCAGCTTCTCAAGGACTCGCTGCAGGTGAGCGATGTGCCTTCCTCTTACTTCATCAATAAGCCGAAGACGCGCGAGCTTTCATACTCGGTTCAGCCGAACACGAATCGGTTTGAGATGTGCGTTGACAAGGATGGGCTCAAGGTCTTTGGCGGCGCCCCCGCGCAGCGCGCCAACTCGGCGATCTCGCTCTACCAAGTAGGCAGCGGCAGCGACATCAGCGCGACGCGCTCGGTCAGCAGCGACATCTACTCCTACGCCACCACAGCGAAGGCGAAAGCCGCATGGAAGGCGCTGCTGGCAGCGAAGAAGCGCTGCGCGCCAAAGGCAGGCACAACGCTCCCATTTCAGGGCGTCAACGTTGATGTCGAGGCGACTCAGCAGCTAAAGACGTCGAAGGTCTCGAGCGGCATTCCCGGCTACACGATCGAGCAGAAGGTCGCGCTCGCAGCAGGCGAGAGCGGCCCGGGCGGCCTCAGCATCTGGGTTGACGGCTTCACCGCCTACCGGATGGTCTGCAAAACGATCGTCCGCGCGCAGTTCGCCAACTACACCACGATCTCACTTGCCGACTCGCAGCTCACCAACTCGTGGCGCAACTTCACCGCCGCCGTGGCGCTGAAGATCGCTAAGCGCGTGCACTAGGCGCGCCAGCTCAAACGCCAAGCGAAGCTTCAATGCGGCCGCTGACTACAGCCTGCTGCAGAGCTTCGTAATCGAGCTGGTTCTGCTGGGCGTAAAGCTCGGCGAACTCGGCGATTGCCTGCGGGAATACGTCGCCGCTGCCGATGTAAGCGCTGATCGCGGCCGCGTCGCCGGAGCGCGCGTGGGCGTGAGCGAGCGTGCCGCCACAGAGCTCGGCGTAGCGGCTGAGTAGGTACGGATCAAGCGCCTCGACCGGCACCGAGCCCTTCATGTCACGCAGTTGGCGCAGGTAGTACTGCTTGCCTTGCCCCACCACGTCGGTCGTCCAGCCAAGGAACGGGTCGCTCGCCGACTGCATTATCTGCTGGCCGCGCACCACCCTCTCCCCTTCGTGCTTGTAGATGCTGGCGCCGGCGTAAGGGGCGAGCACCGACTCGCTTGCTTCTTTGAACTGGATGAAGAGCGGGTCCTCGTCGTGGGCGCCCATCATCAGCAGCATGAAGGCCTGCGTGCCGACCGAACCGACGCCGACGACCTTGCGGGCGAAGTCAACGCGGTGGTAGCGCTCGATCACGATCCGCTCGGCCGGGCCGAGCGAGCTGAGGTACTTCTCGAAGGCGGCGGTTACAAGCGGCTCAATGTCGGCGCGCTGCTCGTAGGTGACGGCGGTGATCACCGGCGGCTCTGGCTTGATCACCCACCCGTCCGCGGTGCGCTCGGCGTAGCGGGCGAGCGCGCCGAGGTTCGTTTTGCGCCCGGCCTTGTTGATCATCTTCTGAACTTCCTTGACGCCCTTCTTCGAAGATGAACGGGCGATCTCCTCAACGATGCTGTCGGCGTCGGTGCGGGAGTACCAAACGTCAAGGAACGGAAGCGCGGCCAGCTCCGCCATCCGTGAGCGGTAGCGGTCGGCTGCGGCGAGCGCGGCGGCGTGAGACTGCTTCGCGTCGCAACCGTTGTCGCGGGCGGCAACCGAGACGCTCGCAACGAGCCGCTTGAGGTCCCATTCGAACGGCGCCGGCAGCGTCTCATCAAAGTCGTTGAGATCGAAGACCATTCTGCGGTCGAGCGAGGCGTAGAGGCCGAAGTTCAGTAGGTGAGCATCGCCGCAGCACTGCACGCGCAGGCCGCTGCTGGGTGTGCGCGAGAGGTCCCAAGCCATGATCGCCGCGCCGCCACGGAAGAATGAGCCGGCCGAGGCGAGCATCCGCCCGTAACGGATTGGCACGAGGTGCTCAACGCGCTCAGCGCCTTGGGCTTCGAGGACCGCCAGCGGGTCGGGGCGTTGAGGATCGGGCTCCCACTCACTGTGCGCGGCGCGCGGCGTCTGCTTGCGCAGCGACTTGCCGTGCTCGGCCGGTGTTGGCGCCGGCGTGGCAGCCTCTTCTTGCTTGCGCCCCTTCCTAAGTTTCATAGTTGGAGATCCTACGCCGCTGGGGCTTTTGGGTCGCTGTTAGCCGAGCGCCACGCTGCAGCGTTCAAGCTGCCGCACCAGCCAGGTTCCGTTGCTACATTCCAGTTTCT
>JBIHZY010000137.1:0-4819 GCA_044240185.1 Solirubrobacteraceae bacterium | reverse complement strand
CACTCGATTCTTGAAGCGGACTTCTACAGCGCCTGCGATCAGATCGCCGAGCTGGAGTTCGTCCGCGCCGCGCCGCGCGCAATCCGTGTAATCGACGAGCAGTTCATCGGCTGATGGCTGGCCTGATAGCGCGCTACAACGATCGCCTGCCGTTTGCCGCTGGCGATCCAATCATCAGCCTCGACGAAGGTTCAACGCCGCTGCTCTACGCCTGCGAGCTAAGCGAGCGGCTAGGTGCACAGGTTTGGCTCAAGATCGAGGGCGCCAACCCGACCGGCTCGTTCAAGGATCGGGGAATGACCTGCGCCGTCTCCGGCGCCGTGCGCGACGGCTCAACCGCTGTCGTCTGCGCTTCGACCGGCAACACGGCGGCCAGCGCCGCCGCCTACGCTGCCCGCGCCAGGATTACATGCGCCGTGATCGTCCCCGACGGCAAGATCGCGCGCGGTAAGCTCGCTCAGGCCGTGATGCACGGAGCGCGCGTTATCGGGCTGCGTGGCAACTTCGACGAAGCGCTCCGGCTCGTCCGCGAACTCTCCGCAAACCACCCGATCGCGCTCGTCAACAGCGTCAACCCGTTGCGGATCGAAGGTCAGAAGACGGCTGCCTTTGAACTGATCGAGCAGCTCGGCCCTGAGCAGCCACTCGACGCGCTTTCGATTCCTGTTGGCAACGCCGGCAACATCACCGCTTACTGGAAAGGCTTCACCGAGTCGAGCGATCAAGTCGAGCGACTACCACGGATGCTTGGCTTCCAGGCCGCCGGCGCCGCGCCGCTGGTGCTCGGCCATCCAGTCGAGCAGCCCGAAACGCTGGCAAGCGCAATTCGAATTGGCGACCCTGCCCGCGGCGATGAGGCTCTCAGCGCTGTCGCTGAGTCGGGCGGCGCGATCAACTCCGTCACCGACGAACAGATTCTCGAGGCCTACCGCTTCCTTGCGAGCCACGACGGAGTCTTCTGTGAGCCGTCGAGCGCCGCCTCGGTGGCTGGATTGCTCGTCCACGGCGTGCCCGAGGGCGTTGAGCGGATCGTCTGCGTTCTCACCGGCCACGGCCTCAAGGACCCCGAGACGGCGATCGAAGTTGGCGGCGGAATTATTGCCTGCGAACCAGACCTTGCGGCGGTTGAGGCCGCCGTTTGGGGCTGAAATGGAACGCCGCCGCCTTGTAACAGTCCCCGCCTCTTCCGCCAACCTCGGCCCCGGCTTCGATTCATTTGCCGTTGCGCTCTCGCTTTCGATGGAGCTCGAGGTGACGGAGACCGGCAGCTTCGGTGTCGATACCGATCTTGCGATCGCCCGCGACCGCCGCAACCTCGTCGTGCGCGGCTTCGAGCGGCTCCATCCGCCGGACGATTTTAGTTTCACGATCCGTTCCGAGATCCCGCTCAGCGGTGGGCTTGGGACTAGCGCCGCGGCCTACCTTGCCGGGTTGATGGCTGCTGATCATCTCTTTGAGCTTGATGCCGATCTATTGGCGCTTGCGGCTGAGCTCGATGGGCACCCCGACAACGCTGCGGCAGCGCTGCACGGTGGCTTCGTCGTCACGACCGGCGGCGAGGTCACGCGGTTCGATTCTCCGGACGGGCTTGAGGCGGTCCTGATCGTGCCGAACGAAGCGGTCTCCACGCGCGAAGCTCGCGCAGCGCTGCCGGATCAGGTGCCGATCGCTGATGCCGTCTTCAACGTTGCTCACGGCGCCTTGCTGATGCTCGGGCTAGCGCGCGGTGATTTCGAACTGATCGCCCGTGGGCTCGACGATCGCCTCCATCAGAGCTATCGCGGCCCGCTCTACCCGCGCTCGCAGGAGATGATCGCTCGCGCGAAGGAATTCGGCGCGCTCGGCGCGACGCTCTCCGGCGCCGGGCCAACGGTTCTTGCCTGGACGACCTTCGACACGACCGGCGGCGTCGTCGAAGCGCTCAGCGCCGAAGCGAGCGAGTGGGCGCAGATCAAGCGCGTCCGCTTCGAAGCTGGAGGCGCCGACGTTAAAGAGCTTTAGGAGCCCGTCTCGGCCGGAACCAGAGCGGCGATCTGCGCGCTCTGCTCGAAAAGGCCGAGTCGCCTAAGCAGTTCGGCCGCTACGAGCAGATAGTCGGAAGCAAGGTCGGGACGATGTTCAAAGATCGGCGTCGCCCGTTCAGCCGATTCAGCGTAGGCAATCGATTGGCGCACGGTCTGGTCGAGTAGCCGGTCACCGACGTGTTCGCGCAGCGCGTCAAACGCTTCGCGCGAATGAACGGTGCGCATGTCGGCAATGTTGAAGAGCACTCCGAGCCACTGCAGATCAGGGTTAAGGCTGTCGCGCGCCAGCTCAATTACCTCAAGCGCTTGCTCGACTCCCTGCAGTGCGAAGTACTGCGCTTCGCTGCTCAGCAGCGCCTGATCAGCGGCAACCAAAGCGTTGACGGTAAGCAGTCCCAGAGCAGGGGGGCAGTCGATGAAGATGATGTCGTAGCGGTCATCGAGCTCGGCTAGCGCGCCGCGCAGCGTTAGCTCGCGACCCATTTTGCCGGCCAGCGTGATCTCGGCCTCAGCGAGGCTGAGGTTGGCTGGGATGACGTCGTCGACAATCGCTTCGCTCGCCGTTGCCCTGCCTGAGAGCACATCGCCGATCGTCGGATCGGCTTCGGGATCGATGTCGAAGTAGTCGGAGAGGTTGCCTTGCGGGTCGAGGTCTACTGCGAGCACGCGCAGGCCGCTCTGGCGGAAGGCTCCAACGAGGTGACGGACCGTCGTTGTCTTGCCTGTCCCGCCTTTCTGGCTTAGGACCGAGATCGTGATCGCCATCTGCGGCGAGTCTAGACGGGGAGCGAATTGGGCGCTGCGGCGCCCCCTGCTTCGACCGTCGTTGTGACGCTGAAGAAGTTCATTCTGTAGCGCCCGATGAGGAAGATGTCGCCATCAACGAGTGCGTGGCGGTCGATTCTCTCTCCTTGAACGAAGATCCCGTTGAGGCTGCTGTCGTCGACCAGTTTGAGCTGATCACCTTCGCGGATAATCAGCGCGTGCCGACGTGAGACCGTCGGGTCGTCGAAGCGCACGTCGGCTGCGGTGCTGCGACCGATCCGGGTCCAGTCGCCGATCAGTGCGACGATCCGCAGCTCATCTGCTTCCTTGAAAATGAGGTAGTCGCCCGGCGCTTCCAAAGCGCTGCGAGCTGCTGCCACGAGATCGCCGTCAGAAAGATCACCCGCAGTGCGCGTAGATGGCGCCGGCGAGTGGGATGCGGTCGTGCGGCCGAGCTGATCTTCGACGCTCATTGCAACCCCCCCAATCGAACTTACCTATGACTAATTCTACGCCCGCTGTCAATTCAGTCACGTCTACGGGCAGGGGATCAGCAATTGACGACGAATCTCGACAAATGCTTAGTTGGAATCAGTTGCTTGGCGAGCCGGAACTGGAGATTAGGTTGCTGCGCAAAGGGCACGACACGCGCGCCGCCGCTGATCTGCACTGCGCCGATTGTGGTCGAGTCCCACTCACCGGCGAGCAAGTCTTCGAGTTTGACAACGGTTCGGTTTGCGTTCTTTGCCGTGAGAAGCACCGCGACTCACCGCGCGCGATCTCGCCGGTCCGTCACGTTGAGCACGGCGTTAGCGTTCGCAGAATGACGCTGCCGCGCGCCGCCTAGCCACTAGCCGCGCGACTTTTCGCTCCGTCTCCTCGGTAGACTGCGGCTCGCAATGCAGCCCTGCACGATTTCCCAGAAGATTGACCGACCGCCAGCCGCTGTCTTCGACTATCTCTCCGATTTGGCGAACTATTCGGAGTTCACAGAGCACTTCCTAACCGAGTGGCGAATGACGCGCGAAGAAACCTTCGGCCCCGGCGCGGGAGGGCGCTTCCGTGAGGATCTGCCATTCGATCGCTTCGGTTGGGGTGACATGGCGATCACTGAATACAAGGCGCCGAGCTTGATCGTGCTTACCGGTTGCGGTGGCAAGTACAACCGGATTCGAACGCTAACGGCGTTTGAACTGAGCGATAACGGTGACGGCGGCACCGAGATAACGCTGACTGTTGAGACGCGTCCGGCTTTGCCCAGCGACAAGCTGATCGGCGCCGTCGGCCAAGATCGAGCACGCCGTCGCGGCTGGCGCAAGTCGATGAAGCGGCTTTCGCGGATCCTTGAAGATGGCACAGGCCGTGGGTCGCGCGCGACAATTGCCGGCGGCGCGCGCAAGCCAGCGACAGGGCTGCGCGGCTAAGCCGTGCCGCGTCCCAACCGAATACAATTTGGAGCCACAATGGTCCGTCGTCTTCTCGCTCTAACTCTTCTCGCCATCGCGGCGACCGTCGTCGTCGGATGTGGCGACAAGGAGCCGACGGTTTCGGTCGGCGAGTCGGAGGCGATCTACGTCACGCTTGGGGACTTGCAGTACCAGGTTCAGATGTCGCGCCAGCTAAATCCTGCTGATTCGGGTGACCGCGATCTGCTTGCGGGGATTGATCCGCTCGACGCTTCGCTTGCGAAGGACGACCTCTGGTTCGGCGTTTGGGTGCGAGCCTTCAACAGCAGCGACAAGAACGCGATGACAGCTGACGAGTTCGAGATCGTTGACACCCGTGGCGAGGAGTTCATGCCGGTTCCTGTCGCTGGATCAAACAAGCTCGTCTTCCGCGAAGCGCCGGTGCTCGCGAATGGTGGCGAGTATCCAAACCCCAACAGTGTCGCGGCGAACCTGCCGACTGCCGGGGCGATCCTAATCTTCAAGCTGCCGAATTCAGCGCTTGACTACCGGCCGCTGGAATTTGAAATCCGTAGCAGCGCTCTGCCTGATGAGAAGGCCAGCGTCACACTCGACGTTTAGTTC
>JBIHZY010000136.1:0-4845 GCA_044240185.1 Solirubrobacteraceae bacterium | reverse complement strand
CGGCGCCGACGTTGAGTTCGTCGCCGTCAACGACCTGACCGACCCAGCCACGCTTGCCCACCTCTTCAAGTACGACTCAATTCTTGGGCCTTACGGCGGAACCGTTGAGCATTCCGACAACTCGATCACGATCGACGGCGACGAGATCCGCGTCTGCGCTGAGCGCGACCCGGCAGACCTTCCATGGGAAGAGATCGGCGTCGACGTAGTCGTCGAATCAACCGGCTTCTTCACGAAGCGCGACGACGCCGCCAAGCACCTCACGGCCGGCGCCAAAAAGGTTGTCATCTCAGCTCCGGCGAGCGGTGAGGACAAGACGATCGTGCTCGGCGTCAACTTCGATCAGTACGACGCAGCCACGCAGGACGTGATCTCGAACGCCTCCTGCACGACCAACTGCCTCGCACCGATCGCCAAGGTCGCCAACGACACGGTTGGAATCAAGCACGGCCTGATGACGACGATTCACGCCTACACCGGTGATCAGGCTCTGCAGGACGGCCCGCACTCCGACCTGCGCCGCGCCCGCGCTGCAGCAGCGAACCTCGTGCCAACGTCAACCGGCGCAGCGAAGGCAGTCGCGCTAGTTCTTCCAGAGCTCAGCGGCAAACTCCACGGCTACGCAATTCGCGCCCCCGTTATCACCGGCTCGGTCGTTGACCTGACCTTTGAGGCTGAGCGCGCAACCAGCGTTGAGGAGATCAACGCCGCGCTGAAGGCCGCCGCAGAGGGGCCGATGAAGGGCATCCTTCGCTACACCGAGGACCCAATCGTCTCCTCCGACATCGTCGGTGACCCACACAGCTCGATCGTTGACGGCCTGCTCACGAGCGTTCTCGATGACACGCTGGTCAAGATCGTTAGCTGGTACGACAACGAGTGGGGCTACTCGAACCGCGTCGTCGACCTGGTCCAGAAGCTCCTCTAGTAGCCGGTGCGCACGCTTGACGAGATTGACGTCGTCGGGCGAACCGTATTCGTGCGCGTTGATTTCAACGTGCCGCTCAACGCTGAAGGCCACGTAACCGATGACGCGCGGATTCGTGCGGCGCTGCCAACACTGAAGTACTTGCTCGAACGCGACTGCGCGCTGGTGCTCGCTTCGCATCTTGGTCGCCCCGATGGGGTTGACCCGAGCTGTTCGCTGCAGCCGGCCGCCGACCGCCTGACCGAGCTGACCGGCTGGCGCGTGAAGCTCGCGCGCTCTGTTGTAGGTGATGAGGTGCAGGCGATCGCCGAGGGGCTAGCGCCGGGCGAGATCCTGATGCTTGAGAACGTCCGCTTCGAGGCGGGAGAGACGAAGAACGATCCTGAACTAGCCAAGGCTTACGCGGCGATGGCCGACGTTTACGTTGACGATGCCTTCGGCGCTTCACACCGCGCCCACGCCTCGAACGTGGGGATCGTTGATCAGATCGAAATCAGTGCCGCTGGGCTGCTGCTGCAACGCGAGGTGGAGACGATTGAAACGATCCTCGCCGACCCGCCGCGCCCGCTTGTCGCGATCGTCGGCGGCTCCAAGGTGACCGACAAGATCGGCGTTCTAAACGCCTTCCTCGAACGCGCCGACGCAATTCTGATCGGCGGCGCGATGTGCTTCCCGTTCTTCGCCGCGCAAGGCCACGAGATCGGTAACTCGCTCTGCTCAGATGACGACATTGAGCCTGCGCGTGGCGTGCTGGCTGAGGCTGAGCAGCGGGGAACCAAGTTGCTGCTGCCGACCGATCTGGTGATCGGAAAAGAGTTCAGCGCCGAGACGGAGATCCGCGAGCTTGACGGGGTCGACGTGCCTGACGGTTGGATGGGACTCGACATCGGGCCAAAGAGTTCGGCCGCCTACAGCGAGCTGATCGCGACCGCTGGCAGCGTCTTCTGGAACGGACCGATGGGCGCCTTCGAAATGGAACCTTTTGCGGCCGGAACGCGAGCCGTCGCCGAGGCCGTCGCTGCATGCCCGGGAACGAGCGTCGTTGGCGGCGGCGACAGCGCCGCCGCGTTGGCCCAGTTTGGACTCGAAACTCGCGTCACCCATCTATCAACCGGGGGAGGGGCGACACTTGAACTAATTGAGGGAGCGACGCTCCCCGCCGTGGAGGCATTGTTATGAGAACACCACTGATCGCAGGCAACTGGAAGATGCACAAGACGATTGCCGAGGCCGAGCGCTTCATCTCCGGCCTGCTGCCGCTGCTTTACGCGGCCGACGGCGTTGAGGTCGGAATCTGCGTGCCATACACCGACCTGCAGGCGATGGTTGATTCAACGCGCGGCTCGCGCGTTGAGGTTTACGCGCAGAACATGCACGAGGCACCGGAGGGCGCGTTCACTGGGGAGATCAGCGCTTCGATGCTGAACGAGATTGACGTTCACGGCGTCGTCCTCGGCCACTCCGAACGGCGCGAATACTTCAACGAGACAGACGCCGTGCTGGCCGAGAAGCTGCTCGCCGCCCGCAAAGCCGGCCTCGCCGCGATTCTCTGCGTCGGCGAAACTGAGCAGCAGCGCGCCGATGATCAGACCGAGGCTGTGCTTACAAGTCAGCTCGACCGAGGGCTTGCCCTGATTGACGCTGACGCGCTTGCTGCTTTGGTGATCGCCTACGAGCCAATCTGGGCGATCGGCACCGGCGCTGTTGCCACAGCCGAGCAGGCCCAGGACGCATGCGCCTTCATTCGCTCTCGCGTCGCGGCAATCGACGCCGCTGCCGCTGAATCGGTGCGAATTCTTTACGGCGGCTCCGTCAAAGCCGACAACGCGACCGAACTGCTGGCCTTGCCTGACGTCGACGGAGCGCTCGTTGGTGGCGCATCGCTGGAGCCGGAATCATTCGCGGCGATCGTTGGAGCGGTAGCGACTTGAGCGACGCGCCCGCCGCTGCCTGCCTTGTAATTCTCGACGGCTGGGGCTTGGCGCCGCCGGGGCCCGGCAACGCGGTTGAGCAGGCGCAGACACCGGTCTTCGACGCACTCTGGCAGCGCTACCCGCACACCGAGCTGACTGCCTGCGGGCGCGCCGTCGGGCTGCCCGATGGGCAGATGGGCAACAGCGAAGTAGGGCACCTCAACCTTGGCGCAGGTTCAGTTATCCGTCAGGACCTAACTCGAATCGATGATGCGCTCGAAGGCGGACTCTTCGACGAGAACCCTGTGCTCGTCAGCGCGATGCGCTCAAGTAGCCGCCTCCACCTGATTGGCCTAGTCAGCGACGGTGGCGTCCACTCCAGCATCGAACACCTCGAGGCGCTGATCCGCATGGCCGGCGACCTTTGCGTCGGTGAGGTCTTCGTACACGCCTTCACAGATGGGCGCGACAGCGACCCACACGGCGGCGAGGACTACTTGGCCGCCGTTAGCGACTGGTGCGAGTCGGCTGGCAACGCGCGAATCGCCAGCGTGATCGGCCGCTTCTACGCGATGGACCGCGACCAACGCTGGGGGCGGGTTCAGGCTGCCTACGACCTGCTCGCTCACGGCAGCGGCCAGCACAACGAGCCGAGCGCCGTTAACGCCGCCCGCGCCGCCTACGAGCGCGGCGAAACCGACGAGTTCATCGCCGCGACCGTTATCGGTCAGCCGTCCGCAATCGAGCCAGGCGACAGCGTGATCGCGTTCAACTTCCGCCCCGACCGAATGCGCGAGATTACGCGCGCGCTCTGTGACCCGGCTTTCTCCGAAGTTGAGCGTGGCGGCGCGCAGCCGGTGACCAATTACAGCTGCCTAACCGAGTACGAGGAGGGCTGGCCATATGCCGTTGCCTTTGAGCCCGAGCGGCCACTTGTAACGCTGCCGCAGGTGATCGCTGCAGATGGTGGCCGCCAGCTCCACGTCGCCGAGACTGAGAAGTATCCGCACGTCACCTACTTCTTTGCCGGCGGCGACGAGCACCCGCAGCGCGGCGAGCGGCGCGAGCTCGTCCCCTCCAACCGCGAAGTCGCGACCTACGACGAGAGCCCGCAGATGAGTGCGCAAGGCGCGGCCGATAAGTTCGTCGCCGCTTGGAAGGAAGAGCAGCCGCAGTTCGCGATCATCAACTTCGCCAACCCCGACATGGTCGGCCATACCGGAGTTATCCCGGCGGCAGTGACCGCGATCGAAACTGTTGACCGCTGCCTTGGCGAAATTGTCGCCGCCGTTGAGGCCAGTGGAGGAGATCTGGTGATTACCGCCGACCACGGCAACGCTGAGCAGATGCTCAACGATGACGGCTCAGCGAACACGGCCCACTCGCTCAACCCGGTTCCGCTGATCGTCACGCGCGAAGGCCTCGAGCTGCGCTCCGGCGGGATTCTCGCCGACGTCGCGCCGACGCTGCTGGAGCTGCTCGGGATCGAGCAGCCGCCGGAGATGACCGGCCGTTCGCTGATCGACTCTTAAGCGGCGGCGCGCGGGTTAACTAGCGGCGTCAGATTCAGTTCGATCTGATCACGGTGCTGCTGGTACTGCTCAGGCAGCTGAAGCTTCAGCCCGAGCTGATCGAGCGGCTCGTCGATTGTGAAGCCAACGTCGCGCGTGGCTACCTCGAATAGCACGCCGCTCGGCTCACGGAAGTAGATCGAGTGGAAGTACTGACGGTCGATGATCGGCGTTGATTGCGCACCCGCTCCGTTGGCACCGGCGATTGTGACTTCGAGCTCGGCGTCGTCTGCGGCAGACCAGGCAACGTGGTGAATCGTGCCGGCGCCCGGTCGCGGGGAGTCCGCTGGCGCCTCGTCGTAGCCGAACGTCGCGCTGCGCTCAGCGCCGCTGAGCAGCCAGCTGCCGGCGCCGCCGGCTGGCGTGAAACCGAGCGCGCCAAGCAGTCCGGCGCTGGCCTCAGGCTGCTGCGCGTAGGCGCGAACGCCGGCGA
>JBIHZY010000135.1:0-4851 GCA_044240185.1 Solirubrobacteraceae bacterium | reverse complement strand
GGGTCGTGGAAGTCGCCGCGTGAGGGCGGCATCTTCGGCCACTTGTGTGAGCCGCCGACGTATTCGATCGTGCCGCTCTGGGCGAAGGTCTGATCGAGCGCGACCCAGACGGTGATCATCTCCGCTGGATCGACGTAGCCGGCGTAGGAGCCGTCCTGATGCATGCCGAGAGTGCGCGCGCCGGGGGGCTTCCAGAGACAGTTGTCGTGGACGATTCGAACGCCGTCCCAGCCGGCGAGCTGCGCGGCGAGGCGGCCGCTCTGCTCGCTTAATACCTGCGCGGCGATCAGATCATCGGCCTTCCAGCCGTTGCAGATCTGCCGCGTCTTTGTCTCTGCGTCGCGGCCGCGCACCCAGTTGACTTCGTCGGGCGCGATCCCGGTTGAGTATTCGCCAGAGAAGAGCTTGTCGAAGCGCTCGCGCAGCATCATCACGGTCTCTTCGGAGATGAAGTCCTGCTCGATGATTAGGAATCCGTCGCGGTTGAATGCCTCAACGTCTGCCTCTGAGAATGAATCGATCATCGGCGCGATTGTCGCACGGTTTGTGCGGCTAGGGAAGTAATTTGGCTCAGGTCTCAGCCGCTGATGCCCTTGTAGAGCAAGTAGAGGCCGAAGAAAATCAGGAAGCCGACGGCAATCGCGCGCTGGTGCTTGGTCGTCTGCTCGTTGAGCCATTTCAGCGCCTCGCCCGACTTTTTCGGAATCACGAACGTGATCAGCGGCGGGACTGTCGCCGAGACGGTCACGATCAGGACGATTGCCAGCAGCACAAGCGCTTCCTCGCCTCCGCCCACCTTGCTGCCGACGAGCGCCTTGACCGACGCCACCACCAGCACCAGCGTTTCGACGTTGACGGCCATCAGCCCGGCGCCGAAGCCGAACTCAGCGAAGAGAGATCGCTTCTTCTCCTGCTTCTCCTTCTTCGGCTTTGGCTTAGCCAACAGCTTGCGGGCCGCGAGCAGCAGCAACAGCGCGCCGAGCACGATGTCGAGCGTTGATGAGTGTTTGGAGTGTGGGTGTGAGCCGCCGAGCGTCTTGCTCAGTACGACGGCAAAGATCACGCAGAGGATCGAGAGCGCCAGCACCTGGCCTGCCGCGAACGCCAATGCCTTCGCCCGACCGCGATCAGGCTGGCTGAGCAGCAGGATTGAAACCGTCAAAGGAATCGGGCTGACGGCTGCCCCGAGCGCCAGCGCTAACGATTCGCTTACGTGGTCCACGATGGCAGACTAACCGCAGGGTCGCTGGAGCGCTCTTGCTGGCGCGTGGGCGGTAGTCGCGGCGATACGCTGCAGATTCGCCGTTTGATTCTTTGGAGGAGTCGATGTTGAAAGTTCGTTCTCTAGTGCTCGGTTCAGTTGCATCGCTTGCGCTCGTCGCTGTTGCGGCTGGCCCGGCTAGTGCGGCAGGAATGACCGCCAGCGGAAGCGTTGGCCAGGCCTATGTGCTTGGCGCAGCCGATGGTCAAGCACTGACGCTGCTCAACGCGCGAGGACGGACGGTCGGCAAAGGGAAAGCCGACCGCTTCGGCAGCTTCATCTTTCTGAACGTTGCTGCCGGTAGCGGCTACAAGGTGCGCGGCGCAAGCACGACGCGCTCGTTCAAGGTTCTAAGCACGAAGTCGAATCCGCCGGCGGCTTTCTTCCGGAAGATCAAGCTCAAACAGGGGCTCAACTACGTCAAGGTCCGCGACGGCGTTGAGATCGCGATGACAGTTCGCCTTCCGGCCGGCAAGAAGCTCAGCGACGGCCCATTCCCAACGATCATTGAGTACTCCGGCTACCAAACAGCGGCGCCGAACGATCTGCTTGGCGCGCTGGGCACGAATGATCCGCTCGCACCGGCCAGCTCAACCGCAGTCGGCGCTCTGATCGCCCCACTGCTCGACTTCGCTGTCGTCAGCGTTCAGATGCGCGGCTCCGGCTGCTCCGGCGGCGCTTTCGACCTCTTCGCCCTGCCAACGACCTTCGACGGTTACGACGCTGTCGAAACAGTCGCGGCGCAGTCGTGGGTCAAGGGCGGCAAGGTTGGGATGGGGGGAATCTCGTTCTCTGGCATCACGCAGCTCTTCACGGCCGGCACTCGGCCGCCGCACCTCGCAGCGATCACTCCGATGTCTGTTACAGACGACACCTACACGGCAACCGGTTACCCGGGCGGCATCAACAACTCGGGCTTCGCGCTCTCGTGGGTCAAGGAGCGGATGTCCGACGCTGAGCCAGCGCCAGAAGGCGGCCAGCCTTGGGCCAAGGCGCTCGTCGCCGCCGGCGATAAGAACTGCATTGCCAACCAGAGGCTGCGCCTGCAGACGCGCGACGCCGTCAAGGTGATCGACGCGAACCCGTTCCGCACGCCGGGCGAGTTTGATCAGCGCTCGGCGGCGGCCTGGATGAGCAAGATCAAGGTGCCGACCTTCCTGATCGGTCAGTTCCAGGACGAGCAGACAGGCGGCCACTTCGCCCAGAGCCTCGGCCTGCTGGCGAAGAACCCGAACGTCTGGATAACGCTGCAGAACGGCGTCCACGCCGATTCGCTCGGGCCGTCAACGTTCACGCGATGGACCGAATTCCTCAACCTCTTCGTCGCTGACAGAATCCCGAAGATCTCGCCGACCGTTCTGGGGCTAGGCGATCAGCTCTACAAGCTGCTTGCCGACGCACCGGCGGCGCCGGTGTTGCAGTCGCGCTTCGCTTCGATGACGAACGTGGCGGCGGCAAAGGCGCGCTTCAAGAAGGATCCGCGCGTCCGCCTCTTGATGGATAACGGCGCTGGGCCTCAAGGGCTCGGTTCGATCGGCGCGACTTGGGAGCTTGGCTACAACGCCTGGCCGATCCGCGAAGTTAAGCCAGCTACCTACTACCTCGGTGCTGGTGGCGCGTTAAGTCCGACCAAACCGAGCGCATCGAGCAGCGCCAGTTACACCGCTGACCCTGCAGCTCGCCCGCAGCAGACGCTCTACGGCGCTGGCGCAGGCGACGACTGGAAGGCTCAGCCGCGCTACGACTGGGCACCGCTCGCTGCCAACAAGGGCGTTGGCTTCACGACCGCTGCGCTGAGCAAGGACATGATCCTCGCCGGTTCTTCGAGTCTCGACCTCTATCTCAAGAGCAGCGCCAAGGACACCGACCTCCAGGTCACGATCAGCGAGGTTCGCCCTGATGGCCAGGAGACGTACATCCAGAACGGTTGGCTGCGCGCTTCTCATCGCAAGCTCGACGCCAAGCGCTCAACTGCGGTTGGCCCGTTCCCGACGCACCTTAAGAAGGACGCCGCGTGGCTTCCGAGCGGCGCATTTTCGCTCGTACGCGTGCCGATCTTCCCTGTCGCGCACGCCTTCCGCGCTGGCTCAAAGATCCGCGTCACCGTTCAGGCTGTCGGCGGCGACCGGCCGATCTGGAAGTTCACGAGCGTTGACGCCGGTTCAACGCTAAATACGATCGCACTTGGTGGAGCCAAGGCTTCGAAGCTCGTGCTCTCCGCCGTGGCAGGTTCGACCGCCAAGGGAACGCCGCTGCCAGGGGCGACGGCGCTGCGCGGCCAGCCGACGCGTAACTTCGTGCCGGCCAGCAACGGCGGCTGAGCAGCGAGTCGTCGCGCGCCGACCAGCGGCCTAATTGCCGCTGGCCGCACGCGCGACGCCCGAAGGCTCCGTGCTTAGCTGCTGACTATTTAACTCGGCAGGTGATCGTAATAACCAGCGTTACTGGGCCGGTGAGGTCGGACGCCTCTGTCGTGGCGTAGTACGAGCTGGTGTTCGAGGTCGGGCCGTCTGCATCGCCCTGGGCGGTTATCTGTGCTTCGCTATCGCCTTCTTCGCCTTGGAGGACCGCGTTGCCCTTACCGCCTGGGCACTGGCTTGAGCGCCAAGTGACGGTGTAGGTCTTGGTCTGGTCGGCGACCAGGTTCCATTGCTTGACGATCGAGCTTGGCCCCGGCGGAACCGGCTTCGGCTTCGGCGGCGTCGGCGTTGGCGTTGGCGTTGGCGTCGGCCTCTTGTACTTGCCGATCGTCAGAGCGACGTTGGTGCCCTGAGTCACCGTTCTGCCGGCGCCCGGTGACATTGCAAGCACAATCCCATCCTGCGAGCGCCTGGTGACAATCCTCGTCGAGTAGACGGCGTCAAGGCCTACGTTCTGCAGTGTCCTATCGCCTCGCGATTGCGTCTGACCGACCGCGTTGGGCACCCTTACTTTCTTCGGTGCTTGATTGATCGTGACCTGAACACTGGAGCCAACGCCGGCGCTTACGCCGCTGCTGGGATCTTGCGCCCGCACTTTGCCTAGGTTCTTGCTTGACGCCTGATAGCTGTGGTCAACGCGGAAACCGGCGTTTGCCAGCGCCGTATCGGCGCTGCCTTCGGTTAGGCCAACCACGTTGGGAACCTTCACCTGCTGGGCACCCTTCGAGATCTTCAGCGTTACTTTTGTGTTCTTCTCAACATCGCTGCCAGCGCTTGGCGTTGTGCCAGTAGCGAAGCCCGCCTCGTGGGCGGAGCTGTAAACCTCAACGATTACGGCCTTGAAACCGGCCTCACGGATCTGCTGCTCGGCGCGGTCGGCGGGGTCGCCGGCCACAACGGGGACAACTCCGTCGCCGGGACCGTTGGAGACGGTTAGAGCAACTGCTTCGCTGGTCTTCTGCTCGGTGCCGCCGACAGGGTCTTGGCTAAGGATTTCGTCCTTCCCCTGATTGTTCGTGACGCGCTTGACGGTCGACTTGAAGCCCTTGTCGCCGAGCATCTGCTGGCCTACAGCGAGCGTCTGGTTGACGGTGTTGGGAACCTCTTCCGTCGAGTCGCCGCAGCCGCTGGCGAGCAGAGCGAAGCTGACTGCAAGCGCTGCGAGTGCAG
>JBIHZY010000134.1:0-4861 GCA_044240185.1 Solirubrobacteraceae bacterium | reverse complement strand
GAGCTGTGTGGATTTGTACTTTAGAGCAGTTCAGCTAGCTGCCGCCTCAATACCCTGTGCTCAATGAGCGCCCTCGATCCAGCCCTTATCCACGCCTTAAACGTTCGTCTAGTCGACCATGACGAAATCGGCATCAGCCCGGCCGACCACGCTGTGGTTCAGGTCTCGACGATCGCCGCGCTGCTAGACCGCAAGTACGACGGCGACGTCACGATCGGCGAGGTCCTGGCAGCAGGGGACCTTGGAGTTGGCACGCTCAACGGCCTTGACGGCGAACTGATCATCGTTGACGGCGAGGCCTGGCAGGCGCCGGCAGAAGGGCCGGTGCGCCGCGTCGGTGACGATGAGCTCACGCCGTTCGTCGTTGCAACGCGATTTATCACCGACGAGATCGTGGAGATTGAAGCCCCGCTGGAGCACGCAGAGCTGATCGCGCTGATGGAACAGCACGCGCCACCGAAGAGCGGCTGCGACGCAGTTCGGATCGATGGCATCTTCCCCGCGCTTCACCTCCGCTCAGTCCACGGGCAGAAAGAGCCATACCCCCCATTTGAAGAGATCGCCGCCAACCAGACCGAATGGCGCTACGAGAACCTGCGCGGCACGATCGTCGGCTTTCGCTTCCCCCACGCCGCCGACTCGGTTGAGATGGCCGGCCACCACCTTCACTTCATTAGCGATGACCGCAGCAAGGCAGGGCACGTGCTGGAATGTTCGGCTGGCCCGGCGACGTTGCGGATCGAAACCGTCAGCGCGATGCGGCTTGAGCTTCCCCCTGGCGTCGAACTTCCGGGGCCCGGTGAGAGGCCAAGCGAGCAGCACCTCAGGGAGATCGAAGGCGGCTAAACCAGGGGCCAGAAACTGGCCCCGGACGCAGCTGCGCCCCGGTACGGCTCCGCGGGAGAGTGCGGGCGTACCGGGGCGCGCTGTGCGCGGTGCGCGGTTCTACTTGCGCTTACGCGCGTCCTGTACTGGGCCGGTGTAGCCAGGATCGCCGGTCTCAACTTCATCAACTTCCGGCTTCGGCATCAGCGGCATCGTGCGCGGCTTGTTCTTCTTGCCCTTGCAGTCAGCAGGCTGCCCGAGAGAGAAGGGGCCTGATATCGCGAGAACAGCGGCGTTGGCCGACGAGACTGAGGCCTTTGCGACGGTCAGGATCGGTTCAATCCGCTTGCCGGCGGTGCAGAGCGGCTGCGCGACGGCGAACGTTCCGGTAATGATCCCGGTGGTGTCGCTGTACTTGCCGATGCAGTTAACTCCGTTGCCTGGCAGGTCCCCGTTGCAGGAGAATGCGTCGGCTGCGACTACGCTTCCGTCAGCGAAGAGCGGCACTGTTTCGGTTTCGATCCCCTCAACCTGCTGCGCACCGACGAACAGTGAGTAGCCGGTGATCGCCTTGTTGCAGCGGATCCTGTAAAGAGCCTGATAGAGCTCAGGGTCATCGGGATTAACATCGGCGGACTTAATGAAGCCCTTGCAGGTGATCTGGTTGTCGTTCACATCAGCGCGCGACGGCTGAGCGCCGAGCGAGCTGATTAGCGCGAGCGTTCCAGCGACGATTGCGGCAAACGCCAGACCAATGAGAAACACGCGACGCGGATTAAGACTTATGTTGTTCAAGAGAACCCTCCGTGTATTTGGTGGCCGCGCGGAATGCCCAGCCTTTGACTAGATCCTGGAAAGAGTGTGGATGCTGGACGGTGCGCTCGTGTAAACGGGGCGTTGTCTGCGCGTAAAGGTCTTGTGACCGCGCCGATCAGCCAAAGTGCGCAGCGTCAGTCGTTCCCAGCGACCGGCGCGTTCGCGAAGACCTTCGCATCGAAGGCCTTAACGGCCGATGTTGCGGCCTTGCCAATTGGATCCACACCGAATGCGATCTCGAGCGTCTTCAGCAGCGAATAGTGGTTGTAGGCCGTCGAGACGGTCGATCCCTGGCCCGCGTAGGGCGAAAGCACTAGAGCACCGACGTTTGCCTTAGCCTCGGTCGGCTTTGAGGCGGCGTGATCACTGGTGATCACGATCATCCCGCCGTCGGCGTAGGCCTGCGACTCAATGATCGACGGCACGATCGTCTTCAGCCATTCGTCGGCCGCGGCGAGCCCACCAACCGCGTTACCACCACAGCTCGCTGCGCTTCCGTCGTGGCAGGCGTCGGGCGCAACCAGCGAGAAGGCGGGAGTGTCCTCAAGCTGCGCTAGGTCGGGCGCAAGGCGGTCGAGCCCCACGACGTTGCTCCCGCATTCCGCTGACTCGGTAATCGAGCGGAAATAGACGAACGGGTTGCGCCAGGTCATGTAGCCGTCGCCCGGGCGAGGTGCGGCGAACGGATCGTCGGCGCCGGCTTCGGGGAAGCGGCAGCTGGTAACTCCGCTCGCGGGATCATTGCCGATCGCTTCCAGGTAGCCCTTCCAGACGAGCCCTGCGCCTGTCAACTGGTCGGGAAGCGTCGTCGTTGTAGGTGGATAACGGCAGCCGTCACCGCTAGCGAGCCCGGTCTTGGCGTCGACCTTGCCTGGCTTCAGATCGACGAATTTCGGGCAGTTGGTGTTAGTCGTCGCGTTTGGCGGCTGGCCGCTGATCAGTGCCAGCGAGTTAGGCAGGCCAGCGGCTGAGATTGACTTGTAGTTAGAAAGCAGCGTTCCCTTGGCGCGAAGTTCGGTCCCGAGGTAGGAGCTAGCAGCGATCTTCGCCTTCACGCGCGGGACGCGTGCCGCCGCGGCCTGACCGTAGATCTCCTCGTAGCTCGGGCCCGAGAGCGTGATCACCCAGGCGTGCTTGATCGGTGCCGCTGAGGTCGGCGTCGTCGGCGTCTTGGTACCACCACCGCCACCACCACCACTATTCGGCGTACTTGGGGTAGCTGGAACGGTCTCGAAGTCGCTGATGCCCGTGTCGACCGCTACCTCGTCCGCCGAAGTCGAGGAGTCAACTGCTCCGTCGAGCGTGTCGCCGCCGAGCCCAGGATCGGTTGCTGCCGAAGCAACTAGCGCTGGCTGGCCAGCTGCGGCGCTGGTGCTGGCGGCCTTTGGTCCGCCAATCACTCCCAGCACAACGCCGACGGCGAGAAGCCCCAACACTGCTCCTCCGACCACGCGCGGCGAGCCAAAGTCGAGGTCGCCGAGCGGAAAGCCTTCCCAGCCGGCCGGCTGGGAGCCTGCCTGCGCAGCAGCGCCAAGGGCGGCGGCGGTAAGTGCGACTGGCGCCAGGTCACTAGCGAGCGGCGCGCGGGCCGCCTCAACGGGATCGAGCCGTGCCTCGCCGCGTCGCGCGCCGCAGCTTAGGCAGTAGCGCTGGTCGCCTGACATCGCTGCCGAGCACTGCGGGCAAGGCGCGCCATGCTCAGCTAGCGGGGAGCTAAAGAAATCTGTATCCATCGCCCGTGATTGTGGGGCAATAACGCCGGCGCAATGTGAACAGCCGGTAACGACGGCGTTAGGGCAATGCGGGGGCAAAAGCACTCGTTCACGGCATCTTCACCGCGAGCACACCAGCAGTTCACATCCTTATGGCCCCTAGAGCGCACAATCCTGCGGCAAGTCCATGAAAAGGCTGCGGCAAAAGTCGCTGTCAACTGAAACGAAACGAAAGGAATCACCTCTATGTCAAGTGTTCGCCTCCTCCGCGTGAGCGTCGCACTGGCTGCTATCGGTGCCATCGCCCTTCCGGCGAGCGCATCGGCTAAGCCAGTGATCACAATCAGCGGTTCGACTTCGGTCGCCCCACTCGCAGCGCTGCTTGCTCGCGGTTACCTGAAGGAAAGCAAGAACGCAGTCAAGTTCAAGCTCGCTCAGGGCGGCTCCGATGTTGGCGTTGCCGACGTTGCTGCTGGCCGTGTCTCAATCGGGATGTCATCACGTGACCCGAAGTCGAGCGATAGGGGCGTTTTCTTCAACAAGGTTTCTAAGGATGCAATCTGCATCGTTACGAACCCATCCAACCGAATCACAAACCTCTCGCAGGCGCAGATCCAAGCGATCTTCGGCGGCACGGTTCGTGACTGGAAGGATGTTCCTGGTTCGAACATCACCGGCGCGATCGACGTAACGGTCCGCACCGCTGCCTCGGGAACTCAGGATGCGTTCGCGAAGATCTTCCTTGGCTCGACGAGGCTAACCGGCGCCGCATCGCAGAAGGCCTCGAACGGCCTGATTCAGCAGGCAGTGAAGTCGAACAAGAACGCGATCGGCTACGTGTCGATGGACTTCACCACCGGAGTCAACGCAGCGTCCTACAACGGCGTTAGTTGCAACCTGCGTAACGCAAAGTCAGGCGAGTACGGCGGCGTCCGTAACTTCTGGATGGTTACGCGTGGACCGGCTAAGGGCAACACCCTGAAGTTCATTAAGTGGATTCAGGATTCAGCCGCAGCCGCGAAGATCACCGGCAAGCACTGGGTCCCACTGAAATAGTGCTGCACCGGCTCAAAGAGCCATGGACGGACAGGCGCGCCGGGCTGCTGCTCGGCGCGCTTGCCTGTTCTGTGCTGGCCGTAATCGTCTTCATGCTCGTGTTCATCGCGATCAAGGCGTGGCCTTCGTTTGCCAACAACGGGCTTTCGTGGTTCTCCTCGAAGGGAGTCGTTGACCAGCAGCTCGATGCGATGGTCAACTCGGGGGCCAACCCAAGCCCCGCCGAATACGAGCTCGGCGCCTGGCCGCTGATCTACGCAACGCTCCTCACGACTTTCTTCGCCACCTTCTTCGGCCTGATCTTCTCACTTCTCTCGGCGATCTTCATCGTCGAGTTTGCCCCCGAACGGATTCGCCGCGTGATCGTTCCTGTTGTGCGGCTACTCGCCGCCGTCCCGTCAGTTATCTACGGACTGATCGGCATTCTTGTGCTCGCCCCCTTCATCGGCAAC
>JBIHZY010000133.1:0-4965 GCA_044240185.1 Solirubrobacteraceae bacterium | reverse complement strand
GATAGTCATCGAGCTTTGGCATCTGGCCAAACTCGATTGAATCTTCGATTGCGAGCGGGTCCAGCCCGAGCTCCTGACCGACCGCAGTCAGCGTTTCGGGCGTGGGGGAATCGAGCGAGAGCCAGATTGGCTCGCCGCCCTGCAAAAGTGCGGGCGCGTCGGATGGCTCACTGATCTGCAGAATCTTCATCGTTCGCCATGAAGCTATAGGGCCGCGGCTAGCTCTGTGTCAACAAGATGTGCTGGTTCAGTGCGCTGGTGGCTGCTTGTGAAAGGTCAGATCGGGTTTGGAACGTCGATGAACTGGTGGCTCACTCCAAAGCGCTCTGCGATTAGCTCGCCAAGTCGGCGCACGCCAAGCGTCTCAGTCGCGTAATGGCCGGCGGCGATGAAGTGGACTGCGCCTTCACGTGATTCGTTCATCACCCGCTCGGCAGGTTCGCCGGTGATGAAAGCGTCGAATCCAGACTTGATCGCGTCGTCGAGGTACGAGGAGCCGGCGCCCGAGACGATCGCGACGCTCTTGATCCTCTCCGGGCCGCCATCAAAGACGAGCGGCTCGCGATCGCCGCAGGCGGCCGAGGTTCGAGCCGCAAGCTGATCGATCGTAATTCCATCGCCAGCGAAGAAGCCGCCGACGCCAATCGTTTTCGAGCCGAGCTGGCCAAACGGCTGCTGGCGCTCACATCCGATAGCCGCTGCGATCAGCGCGTTGTTGCCGATCTCTGCGTGGCCGTCGAGCGGCAGGTGGTAGGCCAGCAGCGAGCAGTCGCGACTGAACAGCAGTTCGAGCCGGCGTTTGGCGGCGCGGTCGATCACGGTTGGAGTGCGACCCCAGATCAAGCCGTGGTGGGCGAGGATCAGGTCGCCGTCAAGCTCCGCGGCGCGTTCAAACAGTTCAAGGCTGGCTGAGACGCCGCTGACGATTGTGCGCACTTCCTCGCCGCCAGGCACTTGAAGGCCGTTTGGGCAGTAGTCGTCAAACGCGGCCGCATCGAGCAGCTCGTCGCAGAAGTTGACGATCTCTTCCAAATTGGCCATCCCAGCAGGGTAGAGTGCGAGCCGTGGCCAAGGATGAACTAATCGACTCGATGAGCGATTCGCAGCTCTACTCAATCGGTGCTTACTTCTGCGACTCGCACCCCGACCTGGTCGATGACGTGCTGAAGCAGAGCGTCGAGATCGAGCGCGACGGCCTCGCACGCTGGGCAAAGAAGGAGAAGGTCGAAGAGTCGGTTGCGCTGCAGACGCTTATCACCGGCCTCTCGGTTCGCTTCTACACGGCGCTGGCCAGCGGCGCATAGTCGAGCGCCCTAGTCCTGCCATACTGAAGTCCACTTCGGGGCGTGGCGCAGCCTGGTAGCGCGCACCGTTCGGGTCGGTGAGGTCGGAGGTTCAAATCCTCTCGCCCCGATTAGTGCAAGGTCAAAGAAACTCAAATGCAGGCGCATACGCTGAACCGCCGCCGCGTGCCTGCCGCATTTGGTAGCTTCGCCTAATGCTTAATTCATTCGCCGCAAGAAGGTTCAAAACTGCTTCGGTCCTCGCACTCGCGCTACTGGGGATCGCCCTAGTCCCAGGCGCCGCATCGGCCGCCAGCGCCAGCAAGGCGACCAAGTGGGTCCACATCAAGGGCCTCGCAGTTGAGGTTGGCGTGCCGCTAAAGAAGCTCGTTGGCATCAAGGTTGGCGTCGTCGAGAACAGTAAGTGGAAGACGACAGTTAAAGCTGATGGAACCTACGACCTGAAGGTGCCAGCGCAGACTACGGTGACGCGGTACTTCGACCTTGGCCGTGACACGGCAGACCCCGCTGATGATCACCTTCGCATCTACGCGCCGACGATCAAGACGACCAAGACCGGCGTGCCGCGTTGGTCGAGTTTGAACATCGGCCTGCCGAGCGTCACGCGGGCGCGAGAGCTCGCAAACCTGATCAACATTGACATCGCCGACGGCAAAGACGCTCCGGAGGATTGCGTTGTCGTGCCGCTGGTGGCAATCAAGGCGTTCGAAAAGATGACGCTCGCTCAGGTCATCGCGCGCAAGAACCTTGTCGGTGTCCCGGGGGCGAAGCCCACGATCAGCCCTGCCAGGGGGATCAGCCCGCTCTTCATCGGCGGAAACCTGCTGCCCGATCTAGCCCGAACGACGACGGGCACGTCTGGCCTCGCGATCTTCATCGGCATCACGCCGGGCACATACAAGTTCTCGGCCACCAAAGCCGGCAACAAGTTCTCGACGATGACGGCGGTCTGCAAGCCAGGCCGCGTGATCTTCGGCGAGGTCGGCCAGCTGTAACCAGACTGTCGGTCAAGCGTTCGGCTGCGCGCCCGCGCAGCTGAACGCGCGGCTGGCCTTGCCTTACCCCAGCGCCCAGGCAGTGCCAGCTAGCGCCGCGGCGGCAGATCTGGTCGAATGGGTCGCATGAGCGTTACTTCGCCTGAGCTTCGGAAGAATTGGCGCCTAAGCGGCAGTCAGGTGATCGTCGCGATCGCGCTGATGATCGGCATCGGCCTCGTCTTCTATTCGTACGTTTCGCTGAACGAGCCGCCGCCGCCGAGCCGCTGGCCGGCTTACTTTGCTTGGAGCCCTGAAACGCAGTCCTTGGCGCAGCCGTCAAGTGGGCCGGGTGCGTACCAGTCGTTCGTTCTGAAGAGCTGGCTTGACGAGCAAGTCCCGTTCGTGCCGCTGCTCGCGATTCCCTACCTCTCATTCCTGCTGCTGGCCCCGATCGTCGTGCCGTTGCTGAACCTGCGCATCAGCTTCAAGCGCTTCCTTGCCGTCGCGATCGCCCTGATAGTCGGCCAACTCGTACTTGACGTCGCCTACCTGCTGTTCCAAACGAACGTGATCCGTGACGTCGATGCCGGAGGCGGCGTGAGCGGTTATCTCGTCAAGCAGGTTTGGGGCAACGACCAACCATTCAGCGGTTTCCCCTCCGGCCACTGCACATGGACAACGATCGCGATCTGCTCGCTGATGCGGCTGCGCAAGGCGATGCCGAAGACTGCGTGGATCATGAGCGGTTGGCTGCTGCTGGTTTACCCGGCGACGGTGATGCTGCGCCAGCATTATCTGATCGACGTCTACGCCGGGGTCTTTATTGGGTTCGCGGTCTACTGGGCGGTGATGTTCGTGGTCGAGCGGCCGCGGCTTGTTCCGCGCGACGATGATCTGGTTATGGTTGAACGATGACCTTCTCAGCTAAGCGCACGCTCACGCCACTTCTAGTCCTCTCGTTCTTCTGCGCCGCGCTGCTGCCCGCAACGGCGTCAGCGGTCAAGAGCGTCCACATTCGTGGCACGGCCTACGAGTTCAACAACGTCAAGGTGCGCCTCGCCGGGGCATCGATCCGCGTGGTTGAGTTTCCCAAGCTGAAGGCGACGCCGCGAGCGAACGGTTCGTACGACCTCGTCGTTCCGGCGAAGGCCAAGATCACGCCGTACATCACGTTCAAGGGCTACAGCCAAGTTCACCTTCAAACCTTTACGACGGCCGGTAAGGATTTGGCGAACGTCAACTTCCAAACGCCGACGGTCAACATCGCTCAGGCGCTCGGCTTCCTGCTTGGCGTGCCGATCAGCGCCGCTGGCCAGCCGAAGCAGTGCGTAATCGTCTCGACCTTCTCAACCAAGAACGTTCGCAACCTTAACTTCGAAGGCTTCATCGGCTACGGAGCACACGGCATTGCTGGAGCAACCGCGACAATCAGCCCGAGGCTGCCCGGCGCTGTCTACTTCAACGACAACGTAATTCCCGATCCCGCTCAGCTGCTGTCATCGAAGGATGGCGGCGTGCTCTGGAAGTCGGTGCCAGCCGGCACCTACAAGATCACGGCCTCTAAGGCAGGCAACAAGTTCGCCTCGTTCACGGCAACCTGCAAGCCCGGGCGAGTCGTCAACGCCAACCCGCCATGGGGGCTCTACCAGACCTCAGGGCCCGGCAGCTGAAGCATCGTCTCGGCGCTTGCGATCCGGCAGCACGAGATAGCCGACGAGCAGCGCGATCGTGGCGCCGATCAGCGTGTCGACGACGCGGCGCTCGGCCCAGACTATGAAATCGTGATCTTGCGCGCCGAACAGGGTGAGCACCATGAATGTGATGCCAGCCGCCCAGACGGTGTAATTGCGCTTGAGATAGAGAAGGCCTCCTAGCAGCGCGAACGCTGCTAGGCCAAATATCACTTCGACTGGGAGAACCTCGGATAGGCCGCTGATCACGAGGGCGCCGACGATCACTCCGCCGCTGCGCTTCAGCGCCTTCTCCCAGCTTGAAGCGCGATCTGGCCCGAGCACGATGAAAATAGTCAGCATGATCCAGAAGACGTTCTGGTTGTTGTTGATCTGGAAGATTCCCATCGCTACGCCGAGTGCCAAGGCGCGCCGCGTCGCGTAGCGGAAGGTGTTGTCGCGCTGCCGCAGCGATTCACCAATTGCCGCCCGCGGCGAAATCTTCGCGTCAGCCGGAGCAGACTGCTCTTCCGGCTTGTCGGGCGGGCTTCCCCTCAGCGCACGCAGGACGACCACAACGCCCACGATCACTAGACCTGAGGCGATGCCGATCAGTCCAAGCTCAATTGCTCTGCTTAGGCTGAGGCCATTACTCACGCGAAGTGCCGCCGCCGGGGCGAAGTAGGCAAGCGCGAGCAGTGAACCTGCGAACGCGAACCCCGATCCGCCTGCAGCGAGAAGTGCTCCCACGAAGGCGACAAGCGCCATCGAGATGCCAGCTGCGATTGGATGACCGCCGGTCGTGTGAGCGAGCAGCAACATTAGGAAGGTTGCGGTGGCGCTGACCAGGCCGGCCTTCCAAAGCATCTCGCGCGGGCTAATGACCGCTGCTGCGACGACCAACAGCGCCGCGATCGCGGCCCCAACCGATTGCCCCCCGTAACCTGCCGCAACAGCGCAGCCGCCGCCAAGGCCGCCTGAGATCAGCGCAATCGCTGTGAGGCCCCAAAGGAG
>JBIHZY010000132.1:0-4996 GCA_044240185.1 Solirubrobacteraceae bacterium | reverse complement strand
CTCCAGAGCCCGGCGTCGCTCGCGAGGTAGGCGCCGGCGAGGAAGAGAACCGCATAGGCGACTGTGATCAGCGTTCGTCCGGCGTGAACCATCGCGTTGTAGAGGCCGGGCAGAGCCTCAGGGTTTGAGTTCGTCACGCGGGCCAGGATGATCGGGTAGATGAATGGCGCGCCGAAGGCGATCACGACGGCGGCAACGTGAATCCAAAGGACGAAGTCGTAGAGGCGCATGGCAATCATCGTCTTGATCTTAGGAGCTCGGCGCTAGAAGCCCGGCTTGTAACCGCCGAAGACGTCCTTCATCGCGCCGCAAACCTCACCCATCGAGCAGCGGTCTTTCAGCGCGACGCGGATCGCTGGGATCAAGTTCCCGTCGCCGCGGGCCACTTCGCGCAGCTGTTCGAGCCTGGTCGCAACTAGTTCCTGGTCGCGGTCAGCCTTGAAGGCCGCGAGGCGACCGAGCTGTTCGCGCTCCGATTCTGGATCAACGCGCAGCAGGCCGGGAACTTCGATCTGCTCTTCGATGTATTCGTTAACGCCGACGACGATGTCCTGCTTGGTGCGGTAGCGCTCCTGGTAGCCCCAGGCCGACTCGTCGATCTCGGCCGTGATGAACTCGATTGCGTGAACAGCGCCGCCAAGCTCATCGACCTTGGCGATCAGCTCCGACGAGCGGCTCTCGATCTCAGCCGTCAGCGACTCGACGTAGTAGGAGCCGGCGAACGGGTCAACGGTGTCGGCCGCGCCGGATTCAGCGGCGATGATCTGCTGCGTGCGCAGCGCCGTCTTCGCGGCCTGCTCGCTTGGCAGCGCCAGCGCTTCGTCAAAGCCGTTCGTGTGCAGCGACTGCGTGCCGCCGCAGACCGCGGCGAAGCCTTGCAGCGCTACGCGGACGATGTTGTTCTCGGGCTGCTGCGCGGTCAGCGTTACGCCACCGGTCTGCGTGTGGAAGCGCAACATCATCGCCTTCGGGTTGGTCGCGCCAAAGCGCTCCTTCATGATCTGCGCCCACATCATTCGCGCGGCGCGGAACTTCGCGACCTCCTGGAAGACGTTGTTGTGGCCGTTGAAGAAGAAGGCCAGCCGCGGGGCAAATTCGTTTACGTCAAGGCCACGGTCGATCGCTGCCTGCACGTAGGCAATCCCGGTTGAGAGCGTGAAGGCGACCTCCTGAACTGCCGAGCAGCCCTTCTCGCGGAAGTGGTAGCCGGAGATCGAGATCGTGTTCCACTTCGGAATCTTTTCGGCGCAGTAGGAGAAGACGTCTGTCGTGAGGCGCATCGAAGCCTCGGGCGGGTAGATGTAGTTGCCGCGCGCGATGTACTCCTTGAGAATGTCGTTCTGAACCGTTCCGCGAAGCTGGTCGCTCGGCACGCCCTGCTCCTCAGCGACTAGGTCGTAGAGCATCAACAGCACTGAGGCCGGCGCGTTGATCGTCATCGAAGTTGAAACTTGATCGAGAGGAATTTGATCGAACGCGGTACGCATGTCGTCGATCGTGTCGATCGCCACTCCGGTGCGGCCGACTTCGCCTTCGCAGAGCGCGTTGTCGGAATCGAGGCCGAGCTGGGTCGGCAGGTCGAAGGCCATCGAGAGTCCGGTGCCGCCGCGCGAGAGCAGGTAGCGGTAGCGCTCGTTTGATTCCTTCGCGCTGGCGTAGCCGGCGTACTGGCGCATCGTCCACTGCTGTGAGCGGTACATCTGCTCGTGCACGCCGCGCGTGTAAGGGAAGTCGCCGGGCTGGCCGAGCTCAAGATCTTTCGGCACGTCCGCCTCGCCGTAGAGGGCGTCGATCTCAATCCCTGAATCGGTGAAGCGGCGCGGGTCGTCGGGGCCAACTATCGGCGCGATTGTGAGGCGCTCGTCCTGCTCTGAAGAAGCCATTGGGGAACCGTACCGCCGGATCGAAAAAGAGGTTGTGCCGTACGCTGCGCGCTATGGAGGTTTCGGTCCGACTATTTGCAGGCTTGCGTGAACGCTTCGGCAGCGATTCGTTGCAGCTTGAGCTGGCCGACGGCGCCAGCGTCGCCGACGCGCTCTCCGCACTGAGCGGGCAGATCGACGCCAGCGGCTGCCTGCTGGCAGTCAACCGCGAGTACGCCGACGATGATCTTGTTCTCGCGGCCGGTGATGAGCTGGCGCTGATTCCGCCGGTCTCGGGAGGCGGGGCGCAGGCCCACGTCGCGCTGAGCGAATCGCCGCTCTCGCTTGATTCGCTGCTGGTGCGTGTCCGCGACCCGCGGGCCGGGGCAGTCGTCAGCTTCTCGGGCGTAACGCGCGAAGTCGATTCGCTCGACTACGAGGTTTACGCCGAGATGGCTTTGGAGCAGATGGCCCGCATTGTTGACGCGGCGATTGAACGCCACGGCCTCTGCGCCGCTGCCGCCGAGCACCGCGTCGGCACGGTGCCGTTGAGCGAGGCGAGCGTGATCGTCGCCGCCAGCGCGCCACACCGCGGAGAAGCTTTCGCTGGCGCTCGCGAAATCATCGACGAGCTGAAGGCCTGCGCGCCGATCTGGAAGGTCGAAGTCGAGGGCCAGGAGCGCCGCCGCGTCGAAGGTGAGAAGCCAAAGCGGCCGCAGGATTAGGCGCCACGGCTGATTCGCACGAAACGGCCCGCCGAAGAGAACTTCAACTCCGTACCCTTGGCCAATGGCCACTTCCCTAGTTACTGGCGGCGCAGGCTTTCTTGGTTCGCATCTTTGCGACGAGTTGCTGCGCCGTGGCGACCGCGTTATCTGCGTTGACAACCTTGAAACCGGCTCGCTACACAACATCGAGCACATTCGCGCCGAAGAGTTCACCTTCGTCAACTGCGACATCACTGAGCCGTACTTCATTGAGGAGCCGATCGATTCTGTCTATCACCTCGCTTCTCCGGCCTCGCCGATCGACTACCTGCGCCTGCCGCTGCAGACCTTGAAGGTTGGTTCGCACGGCACTCATCACACACTTGGGCTTGCGAAGGAACACCGCGCCCGCTTCCTACTCGCTTCAACCAGCGAGGTTTACGGCGACCCTCAGGTGCACCCGCAGACCGAGGATTACTGGGGCCACGTGAACCCGATTGGGCCGCGCGGCGTTTATGACGAAGCGAAGCGCTACGCCGAGGCTTTGACGATGGCCTACCACCGCCAGCAGGGCGTTGACACGGCGATCGTGCGGATCTTCAACACCTACGGCCCGCGGATGCGCGCCCACGACGGCCGCGCAATTCCTACCTTCCTGCGCCAAGGGCTGGCCGACCGGCCGATCACCGTCTATGGCGACGGCGCCCAGACTCGCTCCTTCTGCTTTGTCTCAGACCTAATCCGTGGGCTGATTGCGTTGAGCGAATCGGGAGAGCATCAGCCGGTCAACATCGGCAACCCGGACGAGTTCACACTGCTCGAGCTGGCGCAGATCGTGATTGAGGTTTCCGGCTCGCGCTCGGAGATTATTTACGAGGCTTTGCCTACAGATGACCCGAAGCAGCGCAAGCCAGACATCACGCGCGCGCAGGAACTACTGCAGTGGGAGCCGAAGGTTGGACTGCGCGAAGGGCTTGCGCAGACAATCGAAGAATCCGGCGCAGAAGCACTGCTGGGCATTCCAAGCTGACCTTGAGCGTCACTTTTGTGGCTTTCGCGTGTTGTAAGTACTAGAAGAGCCATGACCGAGAAGCCTCACCAACCCAATAGTGCTCCGCGCGATCCGTTCGCTACCCCGCCGGAGCTGGAGGTCGTCGCCGACGGCCATGATTACCGTCGTCGCCGTACTCCGCTCTCATTCATCTTGACGATGGACACGCTGCGCGCACTCGCGCGCGTGGCCTCATTGGTCGCTGTTGACGCCGTCGGGGTTTATCTAGCGATTTTCGTTGCGCTTGAAAGCAAGTCGCTTTTCTTTGACGGGGTTGGCTTCAGCGCTAACGCGGCTCAGGCTTACAACTACGCAATCTTCGCCGCGCTACTCACGCTGCTGCTCTTTACCCGCGCTGGTCTTTACGGCGACCGCGGTGCCCGCCCGGGGCTTGGCGCTGTTGTCTCGGCGCTCTTCTCGGTCGCGCTAGTCGCGCTGGTCTATTCGCTGCTCGTCGGCCTCGACTTCTCGAGCTATTACATCTTCTGGGGAACGCTGATCTTTGCCGTTGTGATCGTCGGCTCGCTGCGCGCGCTCTATGACCGCGTCAGTGGACGAATTCTGCGCGCCGCTGGTTACCGCCGCAGCGCGCTGCTGGTGGGGGTTGGTGCGCACGCCGAGGCTGTAGGCACCGCGCTCTCCTCCAGCCGCACAAACCGGGTTGAGATCGTTGGCATTGTCGGACCGGCTGAGCTCGATGAGGCATTTGACGAGCAGTACTTCGATGAGCTCGTGATCGCCGACCCGGGCTTCAGCGAGCAGCGCGTGCTGGAGATCGTTGATCGCTGCCACGAGCGTGGCGTCCGCGTCCGCGTCGCGCCTTCTACGAGCGAGCTGCTGGCACGTAGGGCCGAGTTCGTGCCGGGTTCTGCGGTGCCGCTCTTTGAGCTGCGCGCGCCGGTATTCGATGGTGCCGACTTCGCGCTCAAGCGCGTCTTTGATCTTGGCGGCGCAGTGATCGGCTTGGTGATTTTAAGTCCGCTACTGCTTCTGATTGCCGCCGCAGTCACCTTTACTTCACGTGGGCCGGTGCTGTTCCGCTCGCGCCGGCCAGGGATCGCAGGCGTGCCGTTCGCTTGCCTTAAGTTCCGCACGATGTACGAGGGCGCTGAACTGCGCCAGCATGAGTTAGAGGATGAGAACGAGGCCGACGGACCGCTCTTCAAGATCCGCCATGACCCGCGGGTCACGCCGATCGGGCGGGTGCTGCGTCGCTTTTCAATCGATGAGCTGCCGCAGCTTTGGAACGTGCTGCGCGGCGAGATGTCGTTCGTCGGGCCACGGCCGCTGCCGCAGCGCGATTACGCACGGCTTGAGGATTGGCACCGCCGCCGCTACCTCGTGCTGCCGGGGATGACCGGCCTTTGGCAGGTATC
>JBIHZY010000131.1:0-5008 GCA_044240185.1 Solirubrobacteraceae bacterium | reverse complement strand
GCGCTGCTGATCTTGGTGCCTGGCCTCGGCGGTCATGCAGGCGCGGCTGCTCCTGAGTGGGTGCTGCTGCCAGCCAACGCGATCCATGTTCTGGCAGCGACCGTCTGGGCTGGCGGCATTGCTGCGCTGCTGCTTGCCGTGCGGCCAGCCAGCGCGCAGCTCGCAGCCGTGCAGCGAACGCGCCTGCTCGTCGAAGTCGTTGGCTATTTCTCCGCCGCGGCGCTGATCGCAGTCGTTGCACTCGCCCTCTCCGGCGTGATCCAAGCAATCTTCCTGCTCGGGCAGCTAAGCGATCTCTTCAGCAGCAAGTACGGGCTGCTCGTGCTGGCAAAGGCAGCCTTGCTGCTGGCGCTGGTGGCAATCGGCGCTCTCCATCGCAGGCAAACTCTGCCCGGGCTGCGCGCCGCGGCGGCGGCTGGCGACTCACCGGCAGGGGCAGGCCGCCAGCTCCGCAACCTGCTGGCCGCCGAAGCGGCGCTGCTGCTGGCCGTCTTCGCGGCGACCGCGCTGCTCTCAGGATCGGCGCCTCCACTCGGCGAGCCGGCAGGCCCGGCGAACCTCACGGGCATCATTGGCCCGGCCCAATACCAGGCCACAGTTGATCCGGCGAGCGTCGGTGCCAACACTATCCATCTCTATCTGCTCAACCCGCGCAGTGGCGCGCAGTGGGACAACGCCGACGAAGTCGAGATCAGCGAGCGCCAGAGCGAAGTCGGAATTGGGCCGCTGACGCAAGTGGCAACGAAGGCCGGGCCGGGCCACTACATCGCGCGGGCAGTCCAGTTCGGCGCTGCTGGCGAGTGGACAATTCAGTTCACGGTCCGCGTCGGAGAGTTCGATCAGTACACGGCGACGGCAACGGTCGCCGTCCCGTAGCAGCGGCAAGGTAGGCTCCGCAGCGATGAGCAACCCTGACGCCTTCGAAGAAGCCGCTGCGCGATCGCTCGCCGGCGGCACCGAGCGTCACCGCGAGAAAGCGCTTGAGCAGGGCCGCCTGCCGGTCCGCGAGCGCGTTGCGCTGCTGCTCGACGAAGGCTCATTCGCCGAGGAAGGGCTGCTCGCCAACTGGCAGGAGGACGGGCTTGGCGCCGATGGCGTTGTGACCGGCGTCGGCACCGTCGCTGGCCGTCCGGTCGCCGTGATGGCCAACGACCCGACGGTCAAGGCGGGCTCGTGGGGCGCGAAGACGGTCGAGAAGATTCTGCGGATTCAGGAGCGCGCTTTGGAGCGCCGAATCCCAATCGTCTACCTCGTCGACTCCGCCGGGGCGCGGATCACCGACCAAGTCAAGATGTTTCCGGGCCGCCGCGGCGCCGGAAGAATCTTCTTCAACCAGGTTGAGCTCTCTGGCGTAGTGCCGCAGGTCTGCGTGCTCTTCGGGCCGAGCGCCGCCGGCGGCGCATACATTCCCGCCTTCTGCGACGTCGTGATCATGCGCGACGGAAACGCCTCCATGTACCTCGGCTCGCCGCGGATGGCGGAGATGGTGATCGGCGAGCAGGTAACGCTTGAAGAGATGGGCGGCGCGAAGATGCATACCGGCGTCTCGGGCTGCGGCCACATCCTCGTCGCCGATGACGCCGAAGGGATCGTCGCCGCGCAGCGCCACCTCTCTTACCTGCCGACCTGCTTCGACGATCCGGCGGCGCTCGCCGCGCCTGCTGACGCCGCAAGCGCGCTGACGAACGATCAGATTCCAGCCGACGAGAACCAGCAGTTCGACATGCGCGTAGTGATCGACGGCGTGATTGACGAGGGCAGCTTCTTTGAGCTTCACGCCCGCTGGGCGAAGGAGCTGGTCGTCGGCTTTGCGCGACTGAATGGCGAGCCGATCGGGATCGTCGCCAATCAGCCGAAGGTCAAGGGCGGCGTGCTGTTCGTTGACTCGGCCGACAAGGCGGCGCGCCATATCTCCTTGTGTAACGCCTTCGGTCTGCCGATCCTCTTCCTCGCCGACGTTCCCGGCTTCATGATCGGAACTGCGGTTGAGCGCCAAGGGATCATCCGCCACGGCGCAAAGATGATCGCCGCCCTGAGCGAAGCAACGGTTCCGAAGATCTCAGTGATCGTTCGCAAGGCTTATGGCGCAGGCCTTTACGCGATGGCCGGTCCAGCCTTCGAACCCGACGGCGTGCTGGCACTGCCGGGCGCTTCAATTGCCGTGATGGGACCACAGGCGGCAGTAAACGCCGTTCACTTGAACCGCCTTCAGGCAATCGAAGACGACGCCGAGCGCGAGCGCGTCACCGCCGAGCTGCGCGAAGAGTACGCAGCCGACATCGACCTGCTGCACCTCGCCTCAGAGCTAATCATCGACGCGATCGTCGAACCGGAAGATCTGCGCGAAGAGCTGGTTAGGCGCTTCGCGCTGGCAAGCCGGCGCCGACGCGAGCGCACACCGCGCCGCGGCAGCGTTCGCCCGATTTAGTGGCCGAAGCGCACGTCGGGCAGAATCTTCCGCAGCGGTGAAGGCAGCCACCAGGCCCACTTGCCGAGCAGCCTGAGAATCACCGGCAGCAGAACGAGCCGCACGAGGAAGGCGTCGAGCAGCACGGCGACGCCGAGAATGATCCCCATCTCCTTCGGCGGCAGCGGCCCGGAGAGCGCGAAGGTGAAGAAGACGGCGACCATCACGCCTGCTGCCGCGAAGATCACGCGGCCTGAATGGGCGAGGCCACCGACCATCGCTTCGTGTGCATCGTGCGAGTGATCCCAATGCTCCTTCGCTGAGGAGAGCAGGAAGACGGTGTAGTCCATTGAGATCGCGAAGATCATCGCGAAGAAGAAAACAGGCCCCCATGCGTCAAGGAACCCTTGCGACTCGAAGCCGAGCAGCCCGCTCCCAATGCCATCTTGGAAGATCAGCTTCGCCGCGCCAAAGGCGGCGCCGGTTGCCAGCAGGCTGATCAGCACGCCAACGGCGGCGATGATCGGTGCTTGCAGCGCTACCAACAGCAGAATGAAGCCGAGCACCATGATTACGCCGATCACGAGCGGCGTTTTCGCTGACAGCAGTGCTTCAAGGTCATGATTTTCAGCGACCGCGCCACCAACCATTGAGCCTGCCGGAAGTGCATCGCGAAGCCGATCAACAGTCGCGGCAACGGCCTTATCGGACGGGTCATTGGCCGGGATAACTTGAATCAGTGCCTTGTCCGAGCCGCCAGCAATCGGCGCCATCACGGCCGCAACGCCGGGGTCGGATTTGGCGAGGGCCCCGGCTGCAGCGGCATCGTTCTGCGAAGTGACGATCTGTAGCGCTCCCGGGGCGCCAGGGCCGAAGGCATCCTGCACCTGTGTGTAACCGATGCGCGAGCCGTCATCGGCGGGAACAACCTTGATCGACGGCATGCCGGTCTGGAGCGAGAAGACCGGAATCGTAAGCGCGACCAGAATGATCAGTGCGACAGCGCCGTATGCCAGCGGGCGCTTCCAGAGCCGCTCCGCCCATGCCGCAAAGCGAGCCGAGCGATGTTCGCCGGAGTGAACCCAAGGGAGCGCAAGCTTGTCAACCCGTGGCCCAAGCTTGGCGAGAACGGCGGGAAGCAGCGTCAGCGTTGCGGCGAGGATGAAGGCGACCGAGACCATGATCCCCAGCGCCATCGAGCGGAATGCCGGAGAGGGCACAAGCATCACGGCCGTCAGTGAGATCAGCACCGTGATGCCGCTGAAGAGAACCGCCTTGCCGGCCGTGTCCATCGTCTCAGCGACAGCATCTTCCGGCGAGAGGTGCGAACCAAATAGGGCGCCGCGGAAGCGCATCACGATGAAGAGCGCGTAATCAATTCCGAGCGCGAGCGCGAACATCAGCGCGAAGTTCATCGCCCAGATCGAAATGTCGAGCACCTGCGTGCCGAGGTAGAGAGATCCGGCCGAAGCGACGAGCCCGAGGATCGTCAGCATCAGCGGCAGCCCGGCGGCGACAAGCGAACCGAAAGCGAAAAGCAGAATGATCAGCGTTACCGGCCAGGAGATCAGCTCGCTCTTCATCATCGCCGCACGGTTGGCTTCGTTGAAGTCGGACCACATCCCGCTGGCGCCTGTGAGCGAGACGCTCACGCCGGCGCCCTCAGCGGCGGCCAAGCTCTCCTTCAGATCATCGGCCGAGCGAACCATCGTGTTCGAGTCAGCCCCCGCCCCGGCCTGAATGATCGCCGTGTGGCCGTCGCGCGAGATCGACACCCCCGGCTGCGGCGCAACAACGGTCGTGACGTTGGGATCGGCGGCGAGGATCCTGCTCGACTTGGCGACCGCGGCCTTGAAGGCCGGGTCCTTGATCGTCTCTTGATTGGAGTGAACTACGACCATCAGGGCGCTCGACGAGAGGCCATCGAAATTCTTGTCTATCGCTTCGCGGGCGGCAACCGATTCGGAGCCGGTCGCTTCCCAGCCGGCGCCGGAGAGCGCGGTCTCAACGCGCGGCGCAAAGATGCCGAAGGCGACCGCAACGACCACCCATGCGATTACAACGAGTTTGAAGTGCGTTGCGGTGTAGCGGCCGAGTCGGCCGAGCGGTCCGTACTTGGTGTTCATTTTCAGCTCCCGTGTCCTGCGGTGGAGGAGCGCAGCCCGCAGGCACGACCCAGAATGATCGACGCCGGGCAGGCGCCGAATGCGACATACATCCACTGGTTGATGCCAACGAGCGCCGTCAGCAGCAAGAACCAAGGCGAGACGAGAAGCACGAGCACGGCGCTGAGAAGCGTCATCGTCCCGGCCATTGCAAAGAGAACCCGCTCAAGTGGCCACTTGGAGTTCATGACGCCACCGCGCTAAGGATTTGATCGCGTTCGCCAGCCTGTTTGCGTAACCCGCCGCAGACCTGCTCGCAAAGATCGAAGACAGACTCGTCGCTGATCGAGTAGATCGCGCTCGTGCCTTGGCGCTCACGGCCGACGATGCCGGCGCGGTGAAGCACACCGAGATGCTTGGAGACGTTCTGCTGCGAGGCAGCCAGCCGCTCGGCCAGTTCGCCGACGGTTGCGTCGCCGTCGCGAAGCGCGTCAAG
>JBIHZY010000130.1:0-5047 GCA_044240185.1 Solirubrobacteraceae bacterium | reverse complement strand
TTTCCGCGGCCTGGCTGGCGAACGCTTTGCGGTTCGCAACTCCGGCGCCAGCGCGGTCGTCGAGGGTGTCGGCGACCACGGCTGCGAATACATGACCGGCGGCCGCGTCGTTGTGCTCGGACCGACCGGCCGCAACTTCGCGGCAGGGATGAGCGGCGGCCTCGCCTTCGTGCTCGATGAGGACGGAACCTTTGCTCAGCGCGTAAACCCTGAGATGGTTGATCAGCTCGAGCCACTTGATGAGGCCGACGCAATTGAGGTCCGCAACCTCGTCGCCGAGCACACCGAGCGCACCGGTTCAACCGTCGGCCAGCGTGTTCTCGACAATTGGGAGCAGCTTCAAGGTTCGTTCGTCAAGATCTACCCGGCCGACTACAAGCGTGTGCTGGCCGAGCTGGCTCAGCAAGAGGCCGAGAACGCCGATCACCCTACGGTCGACACGAGCGAGGTTGGTCGCTAATGGGTGAGCTCGGAGCCTTCCTGAAGATCGAACGGGTCGGGATTCCTTATAAGGATCCGCTTGAGCGCGTTGAGCTTGAGCCGTACAAGGAATTCGTCGAGAGCCGGCCGGACGAGGAGCTCGCCGCTCAGGGCGCCCGCTGCATGGAGTGCGGTGTGCCGTTCTGCCACAACGGCTGCCCGCTTGGAAACCTGATTCCCGACTTCAACGATCTCGTCTACCACCAAGACTGGGAGGCGGCGATCGTCCGTCTCCACGCGACCAACAACTTCCCTGAGTTCACCGGCCGCCTCTGCCCGGCGCCTTGTGAGGCAGCCTGCGTGCTTGAGATCCGTGAAGGAGATTCGGTCACGATTAAGCAGATCGAACTTTCGATCATCGATCGCGCCTGGCAGGAAGGCTGGGTCAAGCCTGAGCCGCCGCAGACGGAGAGCGGCCGCTCTGTCGCCGTCGTCGGCTCCGGGCCAGCCGGGCTAGCGGCAGCGCAGCAGCTCCGCCGCGCCGGCCACAAGGTCGTCGTCTTCGAGCGCGATGAGGCGCCCGGTGGCTTGATTCGCTTTGGCGTTCCCGACTTCAAGATTGAGAAGCACGTAATCGACCGCCGCGTTCAGCAGCTAATCGATGAGGGCGTAGAGATGCGCTACGGCGTCAACGTTGGCGCCGACATCAGCGCTGAGCAGCTGAAGAGCGACTTTGATGCCGTTGTCCTCGCAATCGGCTCGCGCGTCCCACGCGACCTTGATGTTCCGGGCCGCGAGCTCGATGGGGTTCACTTTGCAATGGAGTACCTCTACGGCCGCAACCGCTGGGTTGCCGAGCAGCTCGGCCCGCAGCCGCCATCGGCCGCGCCGACAGACCTTCCGAAGATCACGGCCGAAGGCAAACACGTCGTCGTAGTAGGCGGCGGCGACACCGGTGCTGACTGCGTCGGCAATTCGATCCGTGAGGGCGCGCTAGGCGTCGTCCAGCTCGAACTTCTCCCTGAACCACCGGAGCATCGTCCCGACGACCGCACGCCTTGGCCGCTCTGGCCACAGAAGTATCGCCTCTCTTACGCAATGGAAGAGGCGCGTGAGATCGGCCGCGGGGAGCAGGATTTCTCGGTCGTGACGACCCACTTCTCGGGCCAAGATGGCAAGGTTACGGCGCAGCACATTGCGCAGGCTGAGGCCGCGCCGCCGTTCGCTGCGGTGCCCGGCAGCGAGCGCGAGCTAAAGGCAGATCTCGTGCTGCTCGCAACCGGCTTCATCCATCCGGAGGCCGAAGGCCTGGTAACCGATCTCGGCTGCGAGCTCGACGGCCGCGGCAACATTGAGGCGCCGACCTACCAGAGCTCCGAGGCCGGCATATTCGTCGCCGGTGATGCGCGCCGTGGGCAGTCGCTGATCGTTTGGGCAATAAACGAAGGCCGTCGCTGCGCTCGAATGGTTGATAAGTACTTCGCAGAGGTTCCCGCCCTATCAGGAGGTCGAAATGATTAGGCAGCAGCTGCCACGGACCGCAATTATTGGCGCAGGGTCGTCTGGAATTACGGCACTGAAGACCTTTGCCGAGCGCGGCTTTGACGTCACCTGTTTTGAGGCCTCAAACCGGGTTGGCGGCAACTGGGTTTACGAGAACATCAATGGGATGTCGGCCTGTTACCGCGACCTCCACATCAACACCTCGCGGCTGCGGATGGCCTACTCCGATTTCCCGATGCCGGAGGATTACCCCGATTATCCAAACCACGCCCAGATTGCCGCCTACTTCGATGATTACGTCGATCACTTCGGCGTCCGTGATCGGATCCGCTTCGAAACCCCCGTTAAGCACGCCGAGCGGCTCAGCGACGGCACCTGGCAGCTCACGCTTGGCGACGGCAGCAGCGAGCGCTTTGACGCCCTCCTGGTTGCCAACGGCCATCACTGGAACCCGCGCTGGCCGGAGCCCGCCTTCCCTGGCTCCGATTCGTTCAAGGGCGAGCAGATGCACGCCCACTCCTACATGCGCCCTGATTTTCTCGACGGCAAGGACGTCGTTGTACTGGGAATCGGCAACAGCGCAATGGACATCTCGGTCGAAGCTTCGTACGTCGCTGAAAACGTCTACCTCTCAGCCCGCCGCGGTTCTTACATCGTGCCGAAGTACATCTTCGGCAAGCCGACCGACCAGCTCGGCGGCTGGGTCAACCCGCGGATCCCGTTCAAGATCCGCCAGAAGGCCGTCGCCAAGCTAATCAACACCTATGTCGGCAAGGTGACCGACTTCGGGCTGCCGGAGCCGGATCACGAGTTCGGAGAGGCCCACCCAACTATTTCGAGCCGGATTCTTGACCGCATCACGCACGGCGCAATCAAGGTCAAGCCAAACATTCGCCGCCTCGAAGGCGACGAGGTCGAGTTTGAGGACGGCACGCGCGTCCACGCCGACGTCGTGATCTATTGCACCGGCTACAAGATCACATTCCCGTTCTTCGACGAGGATTTCATCTCCGCGCCGGACAACCGGATCGATCTTTACCGCCGCGTCTTCAAGCCTGAGATCCCGAACCTCTTCTTCATCGGCCTGCTGCAGCCGCTCGGCGCAGTGATGCCTCTGTCGGAAGCTCAGGGCCGCTGGGTCGCGGATTATCTCAGCGGGCGTTACGCGCTCCCTTCCGAAGCTGAGATGCGCAGTTTCATGGCCGCCGACATGGCGAAGATGCAAAAGCGCTACGTGGCCTCGAAGCGGCACACGATTCAAGTCGATTTCGACGACTACCTCTACGAGCTCGGCAAAGAGCTCGCGGCCGGCGAGGCACGAGCCCAATCGAGCGGCTACCAGCTACCGGTTGAAGCGTTGGTCGAGCACGACGTCGCCGCTGCCTAACGGCGTCTAGGGTTTAGCGAGAGCCAGTCGCGGCGGTCGGCGCGCCGAGCGTGATGTTGTTACAGCTCTCGCAGATCTCGGCCGGAATCAAACCGGCGCGCATCAGCAGCGCAAAGACTTTGCAGCCGACGCAGATGCCGAAGACCGATTCCAAGGTCGCGAACAGCGCTAACACGGCGAGAACGATCGAAGCCGGCCCGAGCTGATCAAAGCCGATCGCTAGCACCGCCGCCGTTACTGAGAAGACGGCGCCGATGCCCTGTGCAAAACGCTTCGGAGGGCCGGGGACGAGCTTCTCGTCAAACGGCAGCGCGGGGGTGAGGACTCGCGTCACGAACTGGCCCAGGGGGCTGAGCGTTGGGCCTGTCAGCACGCGAGCAACGAAGCCGTATGCGAGCACGACGAAGATCCAAGGCTGGGCAAAGATAATCGCCGCCAGTGCGATCAGCACAACACCGCCAGCGACGAGGCGGGCCGAAACCTCATTGACGGGGTTTGGGAAGGAAAAGAACGAAGCGACCATCGTAAGCACAAATTAGCAGAGCGCTGATCGGGTTTTCTTGGTTAGGTCGCAAGTCGAAAAAAGCGCAAATTGGGTGCTTTTCGTTGGCGGGGGAGGGGAAAGCGATCGTCCGCGCGTGCTCTAGAGAGCAGCCGCAATGAATCAGATAAGTCATGACAGCCCACCAATCGGCCGCGAGGCCACGCAGGCAGAGTTGGACGCGCTCGTAATTGACGTCGTCCAGAGACATGCCGCCAGCCTGCTGCGCATAGCCAGGCGCCACAGCCTCTGCGCCGACGATGCAGAAGACGCCTACCAGCGCGGGCTCGAGATTTTCATCAAGCACGCACCGCGGTTAGACCCCGAGCGGGCACCGAGTTGGCTGCGGACGGTCGTCAAACACGAGGCGATGGCGGTGCGAAGTACGCGCCAGCGCGATCTCGCCTCAAGCGAGATCGACTTCGACCAGATTGAAAACGACCGCAGCGCCTCGCCGGAGGAGCGTGCGCTCGGCTTTGAGCAGGTAGCGCAGTCGGCTGAGGTGCTCCAGCGACTCAAGCCGCAGGAGGTTCGCGCGCTCTGGCTGCGGGCGCAAGGCAACTCCTACGATGAGATTGGGGCCGAAACCGGCTGGAGCCGTACGAAGGTCAACCGCTGCCTTTATGAAGGCCGCCGCGCCTTTCTTTCACGTTACGCGGGGATTGAATCGGGCGAGGAATGTAAGCGCTGGGAACCGCTGCTCTCGGCGCTCATTGACGGTGAGGCGAGCACCGAGCAGCTCGTTGAGCTGCGGCCGCATCTGCGTCAGTGCGGCCCATGCCAAGGCGTAGTCCGCGAGATGCATCGCACGAGCGCCCCGCTTGCGGCAGTCTTTCCGGTCGCGCTGCTGGGAACCGCCGGCACTCAGATCGACGAAGTCGGCAACAGCTTCATTCGCGCCTACGAATCGTTCACGAACTGGGCTACAGAACGCTCCGCCTCGTCACTGGTTCGCGCGCAAATCGTTACTGAGACGGCCGTCGGCGCAGCCGGCAAAGCTACCGCCGTTGTAGCGGCTACCGCTGCAGCAGCGAGTGGCAGCGCCGTTGCTCTTGATCAGGTGCCCAGCGGATCTCCGCCGGGGGCGAAGCTAGCCCTCGTCTCAGGGCAGCCATTCAGCCAGTCAGCGAGCGGTCGCTCGCGGGCTGAGATCAACGCGCGACGCTCGCTCGCCCAGGCGCGTCAGCGTGCGCGGG
>JBIHZY010000129.1:0-5048 GCA_044240185.1 Solirubrobacteraceae bacterium | reverse complement strand
GCTGGCCTTAGCGCTGCAATTGCAGCAGCGCGCGAGGGCGCCGACGTGGTGCTGGTAGACGAGGACGTCGAGCCGGGCGGCCAGCTCCTGTGGCAGGGCAAGCACGAGCACGCACGCAAGCTCACCGAAGAAGCAAAGGCCGCGGGCGTTGAAATCCTTAGCACCGCGCCGGCCCTTGGATACTTCGATGGCATGGTGCCTGTCTGGCAAGGCAGCACGCTGCATCAGATCCGCGCCCAGCGGCATGTGGCAGCAACTGGTTCGATCGAGCAGCCGCTCGTCTTCCCAAACAACGACCTCCCCGGCGTGATGCTCACGACCGGCGCCCTCAAGCTAGCGGCCCTGTACGCACTCAAGCCAGGTGATAACGCGGTGATCGCAACAACGGGTGAGCGCGGCCTCGAGGCAGCACTCGCTCTGCATAGCGCTGGAATTAACGTCGTCGCCGTTGCCGACTTGATGCCAAACCGCTCGAACGAGCTCACTGCCGCTGTCGAAGCGGCCGGGATCCAACTGTTGCGCGGCATGACCGTCGTTGAAGCACGCGGCAACAAGCATCTCAAGGGATGCACACTCGCTCAGATCGACGAAAAGGGCGTTGCTAAGCCAGGGACCGAGGAGACCTTTGACTGCGACCTGCTGGCAGTCTCCGGCGGCACTGTTCCAGCCTCGTCGCTGATGCTCCAAGCCGGCGCGAAGGCCAAGTTCAACTCTGAGGCCAACTGCTTCCTGCCTGAGAATCCTCCTCCCGGGATCCACCCCGCTGGCGCGGTGGCCGGCAAGGAAGAGATGGAGGCCGCGGCGCTGAGCGGGACGCTCGCTGGCGCACGCGCTGCTCAAGAATGCGAATTCGGCGATGGATCGGCAGCCAACGCTGCCGCCAGCGCGCTTGACGCGCTACCTGCCCCCTCCCCTGCCGCTCCCTCACCTGCCTACCAGCGGACCGCTAATCCGAAGGGCAAAGCGTTTCTTGATCTCGATGAAGACGTCACAACAAAGGACATGAAGTACGCGATCGAAGAGGGCTACGACTCGATTGAGCTGAGTAAGCGCTACACAACCGTCACGATGGGGCCATCGCAGGGCCGCGTCTCACAGCTACCGAGCATTCGTTCAGTTGCTGATCAAACAGGCCTAAGCATTGACGAGACCGGAATCACTACGGCGCGGCCACCGTGGTCAACTGTTCCGCTCGGCGCCTGGGCCGGTCGCCCATTCACCCCGGCTAAACGTTCGGCTATCCACGCCCGCCAGCGCGAACTGAACTCGCACGTCAAGTGGGCTGGCGATTGGCGCCGCGCTTACGACTACGGCGACGTTAAGGCTGAGGCCGCTGCGGTTCACAACGCAGTCGGCATGATCGACGTCTCGACGCTCGGCAAGATGATCGTTAGCGGCCCCGACGCCGGGCAGTTCCTTGACCGCATGTACACGAACCGCCTCAGCGACCTGAAGGTCGGGCGAATCCGTTACGGCGTGCTTGGCAACGACGCGGGCAGGATTACTGACGATGGCACCGTCTGCCGCGTTGCCGATGACAGCTTCCTCGTTACCACCACTTCATCCGGCGCTGATGCCGTGGAGCGTTGGTTCACTTGGTGGCTCGCCGCTTGGGAAATGGAAGTCCACGTGACCGATGTGACGCAAGGACTATGCGCGATCAACGTTGCTGGTCCGAAGGCACGCGACCTACTGGGCAAGCTGACCGACGCCGATCTCAGCAACGAAGGCTTCGGTTATCTAGATGGCCACCAGATTCAAATCGCCGGCGTTCAGTGCCTCGCGATGCGGATCGGCTTCGTCGGCGAGCTTGGCTATGAGATTCACTACCCGGCAGCATGCGGCCAGTACCTCTGGGATCAGATCCTCGAGGCAGGCGCTGAGTACGGCATCAAGCCATTCGGCCTCGAGCCACAGCGGATTCTTCGCCTTGAGAAGGCGCACATCATTGTTGGCCAAGACACGGACTCCGAGTCGAACGCTTACGAGAGCCAGATGGGCTGGATCGTCAAGCTCGATAAGGAAGAAGACTTCATGGGCAAGTGGGCCCTGGAGCGCGCCAACGAACGCGGAATGGTCAACACGCTGGTCGGCTTCAAGATCGACGGCGACGACGTTCCGATTGAGGGTTCGGCCATCGTCGTTGATGGCCAGCCCGCAGGTCGCGTTACTTCAGCGCGCTACTCCGAACTGCTTGGCCAGTCGATCGGACTTGCCTGGGTCCCCGCCGACCACGGTAAGGACGGCGGCTCGCTGCACATCAAGTACGGAAGCAAGAACCAGACCGCGACGATTGTCCACGGTGCCTTTTACGATCCCGACCAGGAGCGCCTGCGTTCATGAGCCTGACATTTCTATCTGCTGACCAAGCAACGCCGCAGGGCGCTTTTACGCCCCTGCTGCAAAGCAATATTGAGGCTGAACTTGTAGCCGCCGGCGCCCAGATCGAAGAACGCAGCGGTTGGCGAGTCGCCGCAAACTTCGGCGACACGATTGCCGAGAAGAAGGCCTGCGCCGAGAGCGTTGGGATTGCCGAGCTCTCGAGCCTTGGAATCACCGAGCTGCTCGGGACGCCCGCCGTGATCGAAGCGATCACGACCGAGGTTGCCGGCACCGCCGCGAAGCTCGGCGAGGCCGTCTTTGCTGCAGGCGCATGGTGGTGCACCGTCAAGCCCGACCGCGTCTTGGCGATCACCGATGCCGCCGACACAGCCGCCCTGCGCGGAAACCTTGAGGCCGCTGCTGCGACGCGCAATGAGCTGGTTTCGGTCACCGACCTGACTAGCACGCTGACAACTTTCAGCTACAGCGGACCTCTCGCTCGCGACACGTTCGCGCGAATTACGGCTCTGGACCTGCGCGATCGCGAGTTCCCGGTCCGCGGCTTCCTTCCCGGCTCGATTGGGCGGGTTCCAGGCTTGCTGCTTCGCCAAGGCGAAAACAGCTTCCTTCACACCTTTGGCGCAGCGAGCGCCCAGTACATGTGGGAGTCAGTGATCGACGCTGCCGAGGAACTCGGCGGGCGCGCGGTCGGAATCGATGCGCTTGGCCCACTGGGCGGCGCCGTGGAGGCAACGACCAATGCGTGACATTTTCCGCCAGAGCAAGATGTGGCACACGCCTTCGAAGCTGAAGGACAACTACGAGGTGGTAATCATCGGCGGCGGCTCGCACGGCCTCGCAACCGCCTACTACTTGACCAAGCACCACGGCATCAAAGACATCTGCATCCTTGAAAAGAACTACATCGGAGCCGGTGCATCGGGGCGCAACACGACGATTCTGCGCTCCAACTACAAGACTCCCGAAGGCGCCCGCTTCTACGACGCCTCAGTCAAGCTCTACGAGAACCTTTCGAAGGACCTTCAGTTCAACCTGATGTTCTCGCAGAAGGGCCACCTCACGCTCGGTCACACCGATCGCGCGATGTTCGTGATGCACGAGCGCGCAGAGGTCAACCGCTTGGTTGGAATCGACACCTCAGTCGTCAACGCCGACGAGGTTCAGCGGATGGTCCCCGCGATGCAGGTGACCGACGACGCCGAGTACCCGATCATGGGCGCGCTCTACCACCCCCCAGGCGGGATCATCCGCCACGACGCTGTCGTTTGGGGCTACGCCCGCGGTGCAGACCGCGGCGGCGCTGAGATTCACCCCAACAGCGAGGTGACAGCGATCCACAAGGACGGCGATCGCGTTACAGGCGTGACGGTGAACGGAAACCAGCGCGTCAACGGAGGCACCGTCCTCTCGGCAACCGCTGGCTGGTCATCGATCCTTTCCGAGATGGCTGGCTTCGAGCTGCCGATCACGACTCACATCCTGCAGGCATTCGTCACCGAGCCACTCAAGCCGCTGCTCGACAAGGTGATCGTCTCCTCGCAGATGCACGTCTACGTCTCACAGACCGACCGCGGCGAGTTCCTGATTGGTTCGGAGATTGAGCCTTGGACCACCTACCGAATGAACGGGACGCTTAACTTCCTGCAGGAGTCAACGCGCCACGCGCTGGAGCTCTTCCCGCAGCTTGAGCGGGCACGGATGCTGCGTAGCTGGGCTGGTCTTTGCGACCTGAGTCCTGACTACTCGCCGATTCTTGGCAAGACCGAGCTCGAAGGCTTCCTCGTCTCGACCGGCTGGGGCACATACGGATTCAAGGCCGCGCCGATCGTTGGCGTGACGCTGGCTGAGCTGATTGCCACTGGAAAGACACCAGAGCTGATCAAGCCGTTTGAGGTCGAGCGCTTCTACACCGACGAGCTTGTCTCCGAGCTCGGCGCCGCGGCAGTCTCGCACTAGCGACGCGCCTGAAGCTACTTCTCACCAACCCAAAACACAGGAGCAGTCATGAAGAGCAGTCTTGAGATCGCCCAAGAGGCAGAGATGATTCCGATCGAGCAGATCGGAGCAACTCTTGGTCTTGAACCGGACGAACTTGAGCCTTATGGCCGCTTCAAGGGCAAGATCGAGCTATCTGTTCTCGAGCGCCTCAAGGATCGCCCTGACGGCAAGCTGATCTGCGTTGCGGGAATGACGCCAACGAAGGCAGGCGAAGGTAAGACGACGACCGCTGTTTCGCTGACTCAGGGCCTCGGCAAGATCGGTAAGAACCCCGTTCTCTGCCTGCGCGAGCCATCGCTTGGCCCTGTCTTCGGGATCAAGGGTGGCGCCGCCGGTGGCGGTTACGCACAGATCGTTCCGATGGAAGACTTGAACCTCCACTTCACCGGTGACATTCACGCCGTCGGCGCAGCAAACAACCTGCTCGCCGCGCTGCTCGACGCGTCGATCCTTCACGGCAACCCGCACAGCATCGACGCGCTGCGAGTTACCTGGAAGCGCGCGCTCGACATGAACGACCGCGCCCTGCGCGACGTCGCGATTGGTCTTGGCGGCCGTGCCAACGGTTATCCACGCGAAACCGGCTTTGACATCACGGCCGCGTCGGAAGTAATGGCAATCCTTGCCGTCGCCAGCGACCTTCAGGACCTGCGCAAGCGGCTCGGCGAAATCACCGCTGCCTACCAGTTCGATGGCGTTACGCCGGT
>JBIHZY010000128.1:0-5072 GCA_044240185.1 Solirubrobacteraceae bacterium | reverse complement strand
TGTCGAGACCATCTTCAAAGCGCGAGATCGGGCCCAGCGGCAGGCTCCCCGGCGTACTTGCGCCAATCTCAATCACGTGAGTCACGCCAGCGACCCAGCCGACCAGCGTCTCACCGCGGAAGACCGGCACGATCGTTTGAACGTCGGCGTTGTGGACGTCGCCGATCATCGAGTCGTTGTTGCAGAAGACGTCGCCCGGGTTGACGCCGGGGTTCTCTTCAAAGCCTTCACGGATGATGTGTTTGATCACATCCGACATCGTGTGGACGTGCACGATGATTCCGGTCGAGAGCGCAACAGAATCGCCTTCCGGCGTGTAGAACGCGAAGGCCAGCTCGCCGAGCTCCTTGACGATCGGTGAGGCCGAGATGTTGAGCGCCGTCTCGCGCGCTGAGACGAGCCCACCGCGTAGGCGCGAGAAGATCTTCTCGAACAGGATCGGGTCGCTGCGTTTGAACGGCAGCTCACCGGTTAGTCCCGCGTAGGAGCCGGTCTCGCTGAATTGCTGCTCGCGCTCGGCGAGTAGCTGCTGTAGCGGAGTTAGCGAATGCTGTTCTGTCGTTGCCATCGTTGTCTTTTCAGTTGGTTGTGTCGGATAGGTGGAAGATGCGGTGGCGATCGAGCCGAGCCTCGCGGCCAGGCGGAATCGCGAAGGTCGTTGCAGGCGCCTCAATGATTGCTGGGCCGGTGATCGTCTGGCCTGCCCGAACGTCGTCCTGCTCGTAGACCGGCGTTGGCACGTGAACTTCGGTCTGCGTCCACCAGACCGGCCGCTCACCCTTAGGTACCGCTGGTTGGTCGGTCTCCTCTTCGTCGGGGAGGACAGGCTTGGCGACGTCGGACGATCCAACCAGCGCTAGCGAAGTGATCGTGTAGCCAAGCTCCGGCGAGGCCGCGCCGCTCGCGTAAAGCCGTCCATAGAGGTCCTCGAAGCCTGCGATCAGCGCTGAGGTATCGGTCGGATTATCGGCGTTCGCAGTTACCTCAATGTCGTTGAGTTGGCCGCTGTACTGCATGTTTGCCAGGTACCTCAGCTGCACCTTCTCGGGGCCGATCCCAGAGCTGGCGAATGCACCCAGAGCGCGTTCTTTCAGCTTGCCCCATACCTCGTCAAGCTTTGCTGCCGTGCCGGCAGCGTCGTCGCTAGCGATTGCGATCCCCGCGGTCTGGTCAAAGCGGTACGAGAAGTCGCCGCAGGCGCAGCCGTAGGCCGAGAATCCAGCCGCCCAGGTGGGAACGAGGACGTCGGCGTATCCCGCGCCCTCGGTGTAGCCAGCGACGTGGAGCGGGCCACCGCCTCCGTAACAGAAGAGCGAGTAGTCAAGCGGCGAGTAGCCCTTCGCGAGCACGCGCGCTAGAGCTGCGTAGCGAAGCTGCTCTTCGAATAGGTCGACTACGCCACCGGCTGCCTTCTCTAGGTCGAGGCCAAGCGGGTCGGCGACTTGCCGCTTCACCTCGGCGCGGGCCCGCTCGATGTCTAGCTGCACGGCGCCGCCGAGGAAGTACTCGTGGTTGAGGCGGCCCAGCACCAAGTTCAAGTCGGTAACGGTGACGGTCTCAAAGTTGCCTTCTGGCCACGCTGTTCCGATGCTCGCGCCGGCCGAATCAGGGCCGATTTCAGGTCGTGATGACGCGGGGTCGATTCGAACTGACGAACCGGTGCCTGCCCCAATCGATTCGATCTCAACCATCGGCAGGTTCAACAGATAACGGGCGATGTCAGGCGTCTGACGAATCGCGAGCTGCCCTTCATTAATCAGTGCAAGGTCGAAGCTGGTGCCGCCGATATCGGAGCAGACGACGCGGTTGATGCCAAGCGCCTCGGCGAGGTGCCCGGCCCCAACGACACCACCGATTGGGCCAGATACGAGCGTCCGTGCAAGCTCGCGCGAGTCGATTGCGATCGTGCCGCCGTGTGCGGCCATGATTCGCAGGTCGAAGCCGGCGCCAGCATCGGCGACGGCGTCTTGAAGCAGCCGGAACTGGTGGCGCGAAGGCTCAGCAGCGTAGGCCTCAATCAGCGTCGAGTTAAGCCGTGGGAAATCGCCCCGCAGTGGGTAGAGCTGGCTGGAGACGAACAGCGGCAGGTCGGGTCGACCGGCCTCTGCGAGCATCTCGGTGGCGATCTCGGCGGTGCGCTGCTCGTGTGAGTCGTTGACGAAGCTTTGAAGCAGGCAGATGACGATCCCATCGACCTCCTCTTCGATTAGCGCAGCGACTGCCGTGCGGACGTCGGCTTCATAAAGCGGGATAGCTTCGCGGCCTTGGACGTCAATTCGCCCACGGATCCCGTGCATCCGCTTGCGGGGAACGAGTGGTTCGTTGTGGTAGTGGGTCGTTACGTGAAGGCGATCGGCGTAGGTCATCCCGAGCCAGGTCTGTAGGCCGCGCTCGAGTCGCAGGTAATCCTCGAGCCCGCCGCTGACAAGGCAGCCGACGCGCGAGCCCTTGCGTTCAAGCAGGCGGTTGAGCATCGCTGTTCCTGAGAAGACGCCGGAGACGATCGAGGGGAATGCTGTGGCCGTGTCGGTACCCCACTGCGAGAGGGCATCAACGGTTGAGTCCATCAGCCCCTGCGACTCGTTATCCGGAGTTGTTTGGGCCTTCCCAACAACGAAGTTCCCTGCGCCATCGACGATAAAGGCGTCGGTCATCGTGCCGCCGGCGTCGTAGGCGATTACCTCTGGTTGGCGCTGGGGTCCGGTCATCTCATGCTCCCTGTATACAGTGTATTCACTGGCTTGCTAGTTGTGGGTTTTCTTTTCTGAAGTTCCGGCCTCAAGTTAAAGGCCGCTTTGTTCGACGTGCTCGACTGCTTCGGCGCGAGCCTTCGTCACGTGGCTTCGAACATCGTTCGCCACGCGTGCGCCGTCGCCGGCCTCTAAGGCAGTGATGATCTGCTCGTGCTCGCTGACCATCGACTCTGGGTCGTGGTCGGCGACCATCTGCAGGTTGTACATCCGCAGAGCACTCGGCATCGACCAGAGCTGATCGAGCATGCGACAGATGATCACATTTTCGCTGCGGCTTATCACCAAGCCGTGGAATTCTCGGTTCAGTTCAAAGGTGTCGTCCCTGGGTGCTTCCGCCTGTGCGGCGATAGCTGAATTGAGCTCGCGGAGCATCGCGATCTCGACCGCCGTGTGGTGCCCTGCAGCCTGGCTCGCTGCGAGCGGCTCGAGCGCAAGGCGAACGTCGTAGATGTCGAGCACCTCGCGTGCCGTGAACTCGCTTACGAGATATCCGCCTCGCTGCGGCGCAGGGTGGACCAGTCCTTCCTGGGCCAGGCGCATCAGCGCGTCACGGACGGGGGTGCGTGAGATTCCGAGCTGATCGGCGAGATTGTTTTGGACCAGGCGCTGATTTGGTTCGAGCCGGAAGTCGCAGATCGCGGCGCGGAGCTCGCGGTAGACGCTGCCAGCGATGCCATCGGCCGACTCGTCGTCGATCGTCAGTAGAAGGCCGCGATCTTCTGTTGTTGGACCGATGGTCACAATTGCTCCCGTTTCTCCGCCTGCGTTGAGATTGCGACGAGTATCGCGATGCATGCCAGCAGCACGAACGCTATCGCTGCGCCCAGCGGCCAGTTATTGGTTGCACCGAACTGGCTGTAGACCTGATTCGCGATCATTACGTCGTTCGGGCCGCCGACCAGCTGGGGTGCAACAAAGTCGCCCGTCGAGAGGCCCATGGTGAATGTTGCGCCGGCGATCACTCCCGGCAACGAGAGCGGAAGCACGAGCGTCATGAAGGTCTTTGCTCTGCCGACTCCCAAGTCTTTCGAGGCTTCGATCAGGCTCGGTGGCAAGCGCTCAAGCACGGCGTAGATCGTCAGGATCATGAAGGGAATGAAGATGTGCGTCATCGTGATCACGACGGCCGCTTGCGAGTAGAGGAGGTTCGACAGGAAGGTGTTCTCCAAGCCGAGCTTGTCGAGCACCGAGGAGAGCAGGCCGTTCTGGCCGAGAATGATCTTCCAGGCGTATGCACGCAGCAGGTAACTGGCCCAGAGAGGCACGATCACCAGCACGTAGAGCACCAAGCGCGTGCGGGAATTACGGATCTTGAAGGCCAGCATGTAGGCGATCGGGAACGCCAGCAGCGTCGAGAAGGTTGTAACCATCGCCCCGACCTTCAGCGAGCGCAGCAGCGTTGGCAGATAGATGTTGCCCGAGAGCTCGTCACCGAAGAAGACAAGCTTGTAGTTGCCGAGGTTCCAGTCATGCGAAACCCCGAACGCCGTTGGCTTCCAGAGGCTTTGGAGGAAGAGCAGCGTGTAGGGAACCGCAAAGAACAGGAACATCCAGCCGATTACGGGAATGCCAAGGAAGGCGCGTCCGCGCCCCTTGCTCTCGTCATGCTCGACTTCCGGCGTTACCGGCGGCAGGCCGACTTGTGCGGCCGCATCGCTCATGCCTGATCCACGGCCGCTTGTTCTGCTGCCGCTTCCGGCTGATCAGCCGCGAAGACACGGATTCGATCGGAGTCGACGTGGAGCCGAACGTCACTGCCCGGCTCGAACGAAGTTCCGCGGCCCACGTGCGCCACAACGGTCTCCTCACCGCTGGTGATCTTCATCGCAATATGGCCGCCAACTAGAACCGAATCCTGAACGACGGCGCCGCCGCTCGGGCCAGCCTCTACGCGGACGTCTGTAGGCCGGATGCTGACGCGCACCCTGTCGCCCGGCGCGACATTGTCGTCGGTTGAGCCGCCGATCTCACCGAGCGGCCCGAGGTCCACGGTGGCGTGGCCGTTCTCGATCCTTGTAACGACTCCATGGACGATGTTCGTGTCACCGATGAAGTCTGCGACGAAGGCTGTCAGTGGGCGGTCGAATATTTCGGCCGGCGTTGCGTCCTGCTCGATGTGGCCGTTGCTCATCACGACGATTCGGTCACTCATCGTCATCGCTTCTTCTTGATCGTGCGTTACGTAGATGAATGTCACGCCAACCTCGCGGTGAATCCGCTTGAGTTCGAACTGCATGTCCTTGCGGAGCTTGTAATCGAGCGAGCCAAGAGGCTCATCAAGAAGCAGAACTTCAGGGTTCATGACTAGCGCACGGGCGA
>JBIHZY010000015.1:0-16523 GCA_044240185.1 Solirubrobacteraceae bacterium | reverse complement strand
CGCGGCTCGAAGTTCCAAGCGCCACCTCGTAGTTGCCGGGGCGCTCCACGTTGCCGCTGATCGAAACCAGCTTCGTGCCGGCCGAATCCTTCACACCAATCGCGGCGTAGCCTTCGGCGCCGAGTTCAATGATGCTTGGGATTGCCGAGAGCGTCTCAACGTTGTTGATCAAGGTTGGGCCGTTGAAGAGGCCCTCGTTGGCGGGGAAGGGCGGCTTCAAGCGCGGGTTCCCGCGCTTACCTTCGAGCGAATCGAGCAGCCCCGTCTCCTCGCCGCAGATGTAAGCGCCGGCGCCACGAGCCAGTTCTAGCTGAACGCTGAAGCCTGAATCGAAGATGTTCTCACCGATGATGCCGCGCTCACGCGCCTCGGCGATTGCGGCGTCGAGAATGTCGGCCTGCTGGGCGTACTCGCCGCGAATGTAGATGTAGTTGATCGTTGCGTCGACCGCGAAGGCGGCAATCAGCACGCCTTCGATCAGCTGATGCGGGTTCTTCTGAATCAGCTCGCGATCCTTAAAGGTGCCGGGCTCCGATTCGTCGGCGTTGCAGACGACGTACTTCTGCATGTCGCCCTTCGGGATGAACGAAGCTTTCTTGCCCATCGGGAAGCCTGCGCCGCCGCGGCCGCGCAGCCCCGATCCGCTCAGCTCGGTGATCAAGTCTTCGCGCTTCATCTTTAGCGCCACCTCTAGCTGCTTGTAGCCGCCGCGCGCCATGTAGACGTCGATCGTGTTTAGGCCCGGCTCATCGATGTTCTTAAAGAGCAGTGTTTCAATCATTTCCAGCCACCTTTGGGTCGGCGCTCGGGCGCTTAACGAGCTGCCGCTCTGGCAGCGGATCATCGCCCTGGCGGATTTGGCGAGCAAGCTCAGGCACTTCGCTGAGCCCTATAGGGCCTACGTATATGCCGTTGATTGAGGCCATCGGCGCGATGTCGCAGGCGCCGAGGCACTCGAAGCCTCGGACGTTGACGTCTGGGTCCTCACCAAGCTCGCCTTCAAGCGCCTCCAGCAGCTCGTCGGCGCCGCAGAGCGAGCAGGAGATGTTGGTGCAGACGTAAACCGACTTGCGGCCGAGCGGCTCCATTTGGAACATGTCGTAGAAGGTTGCGACGGCAGTCAGCGCTGCCGGCGTGCGGCTGAGCACTGCGGCGGCCTGCTCAATCCCTTCCGGCGGGCACCAGCCGTAATGCTCTTGGACGGCGTAGAGCGCCGGAATGAAGGCTGAGTCACCAAGCGGGAAGCGGCGCATCCCTTCCTCGATTGCAGCCCGCAGCTCGGCGGGCACCTCGGTCGTCGCCGCGTCGGGAACGACGGCCGGCTCTTTATCGAGGTCGGCGGCACGGTCCCAGCCCGGGATCCGCGAATCGTTCGTGAAGCGGGCAACGTGACGCTGGACGTCGGCCATCAGCGATCAACCCCGCCGATAATCGGGTCGAACATCGCGACAGTTGCGAGCATGTCGGCGATAAGCCAGCCTTCAGTGGCGGCCGGCGCGGCCTGCAAGTTGACGATGCTTGGATCACGCATGTGGACTCGGGCCGGCTTGCTCGATCCGTCGGAGCGGACGAAACATCCGAGCTCGCCGCGGGCGCCCTCAATCGCGTAATAGGCCTCGCCAGCCGGAACGCGCATCCCCTCAGTTACAAGCTTGAAGTGGTGGATCAGCGCCTCCATCGAGGTCGCAAGCTCGTGGCGCGGAGGCAGCGCGATCTTGCGGTCGTCGGTGATCGTCGGCCCTTCGGGGAGGTTGTCGAGCGCCTGAACGATGATCTTGATCGACTCTTTGACCTCGGCCAGGCGGACCTGGAAGCGGTCGTAGTTGTCGCCCTTCGTGCCAACCGGAATCTGAAAGTCGAAATCTTCGTAGGAGCTGTAAGGCATCGTCTTGCGCAGATCCCATGGATCGCCCGCGGCGCGCAGCAGCGGGCCGGTGACGCCGTACTCGCGCAGCTTCTCGACCGGCAGCGGGCAGACGTCGCGCTGACGCTGAAGGAAGATCTCGTTCTTGTTGAGCAGGTCGCCGTAGATATCGGCGCGCTCGGGCATGATCGCGCAGAACTTGCGTACCTGCTCAATCCATCCCTCGGGAATGTCCTCGATCACGCCGCCGATCTGGAAGTAGCGCGTGTGCATCCGCTGGCCGGATGACATCTCGAAGAGGTCGAGCAGCGTTTCGCGCTCGCGGAAGCAGTACCACCAGACCGAGATCGCGCCGAGGTCGAGCGCGCTGGTTCCAAGGAAGACGAGGTGGCTCATGATTCGGTTGAGTTCCATGTGAATCACGCGCAGGTACTGAGCGCGCTTTGGGATCTCAACTTCCAGCAGCTGCTCAACCGCGCCGCAATAGGCCATCGCGTTGAAGTAGTAGGAGACGTAATCCATCCGCTCGACTACCGGAATTGCCTTCCAGTAGCTCTTCTGCTCAGCCGTCTTCTCGATCCCTGTATGGAGGTAGCCGTAGATCGGCTGTAGCCGGCGGATCACTTCGCCATCAAGAGTTACAAGCAGCCGCAGCACGCCGTGCGTTGCCGGATGGTGGGGGCCAAGGTTGAGCGTCAGCAGCTCGCGGTCGCCTTCGAACTCGGTTGTCTCCGAGATCGTGACGCTCTCTTCCATCTTGCGGTAGGCGCTCAGCTCGCGCGAGGCAGGATCGACGGTGCTCATTCAAACCACCGCGGAACGTTGTGCTCGTTGTGCGTGAAGAGAACCGGCTCGCCGCCAATCGGGAAGTCGCGGCGCTGCGGGTGGCCTTCGTAATCCTCCGGCATCAAGATCCGGCGCAGGTCGGGATGGCCGTCAAAGATCAAGCCAAACATGTCGTAGGCCTCGCGCTCCTGGTTGTTGGCGCAAGGCCAGCTCGGCGTAACTGAAGGCAGGTGCGGATCATCGATTGAGACGCGCAGCGTCAAGGCGACGCGGTCGCAGGCCTCGCGGCTGAGCAGTTCGTAGTCAACCCCGAGCCGCGGTTCATTTGGGTAGTAGTCAACGCCGTGAACGCTGGCGAGAAACTCGTAGCCGGCCGCGCGCAGCACTTCGAGCGAACCGACGATCGACTCGGGCTTGATCTCGATCGCGACACGGCCCGGGCTTTCGACGGTGTCGATCACGCTTTCGGCGTCGCTTGCTTTCAGCGCGCCAACGAGGCGCTCCAGCGTTGCTGCGTCAGGCATTGGTGCCCTCCGTGCCGCCGGCGCCGAAGACATTCACCCCAGTCGCGTCGGCCGAGGCAAGCGGGTAAACCTCTTCCGTTCCTTGGGCCTTGTAGCGCTCACGCCAACCGAGCGTTGGGTCGCCGTGAACCATCGAACGGAGCTCAAGGATTCCGTGCATCAGTGCCTCCGGCCGCGGCGGGCAACCGGGCACGTGGACGTCGACCGGCATGAATTTGTCGGCTGGGACGATCGCGTAATTGTTGAAGACGCCCATCGAGCTGGAGCAGGCGCCCATCGCGATCACGTACTTCGGCTCCAGCATCTGGTCGTAAATGCGGCGGATAACCGGCGCCATCTTGATCGAGATCCGGCCTGAGAGTACGAGCAGGTCGGCCTGGCGCGGTGAAGCGCGGAAGGCTTCGTAACCGAATCGTGCAATGTCGAGCCGCGAGGCAGCGACGGTCATCATCTCGATCGCGCAGCAGGCCAGCCCGAAGGTCAAGGGGAAGAAGGAGTTGCCGCGCGCCCAATCCGAAGCCTTCTCAAGCGTCGTCGTCAGCACACGCTCCTGAACGAACTCGTCGAGATCCTTGTCGTCGAGCTCGCCGCGCAGCATGTCGCGCGCGCGCAGCCCTTGGGCGCGGAACTCTTCGGCGTCACCGACCTTCTGGCGGCTTACTTCCATGACAATGCTCCGCGACGCCAGACGTAGCCGAAACCAACGAGCAGCAAGACAATGAAGGTGATCATCTCCAGCAGCGCAAAGGTTCCGAAGGAGCGGAGTTCAACAGCGATCGGGTAAAGGAACAGAACTTCGATGTCGAAGAGCAGGAAGAGGATCGCGATCATGTAGAAGCTGATCCCAAAACGGAAGCCCTGTTTGATCTCCGACGGCATGCCGGATTCGTACGGGTCGGTCTTGTGACTGTTGGCCCGTGGAGTCGGCCCGAGGAACTTGTTGAGGATGCCAAAAACGATGCCGATCGTGGCGCCGATGGCGATGAAGATCAGGGCAGGGGCGTAAGTCGACAACACAGCCTGTTGTTGTATCACCTAAGGGCAACGCTTAGGTGACCGGTCAGAGATCGTGACAAAGAGCTCAAATTGAGACAATTCGCGGATATCGCGGCCTTGATAGTCGCGGCGCTCAGCGCGCTCGGCACGCTAACGGGCGCATGGGCTTGGTGGCAAGGCTCACTGGAACGCGGATTCTGGATTCTCTGGCGCGTGACGCAGCTCGCGACGACGACTTTGGCGGCCGTCGCGCTGATTGTTTTTGTTTCTGACTACAAGCCAGCCAGCGGCCTCTTCTGGCTTTACATGCTGCTGCCGATAGCGGTCTCGATCATCGCCGAGCAGTTGCGCGCCGCATCGGCCGACGCCGTCCTCAGCTCGCGCGACCTCGACGATGCTCAGGCCGTCGGCAAATTACCCGCTAGCGAGCAACACCTGATCGTCGCGACAATCGCCAACCGCGAGCTAGCGGTTGCCGCAGTGGCCTGCTTCGTGATCGCATTCCTTGCGCTAAGGGTGATCGCAACAGCATGATTTGCGTGCCAACTTCGACGGGCGGCCAGCGATCCGCGCGGCGCTCTCGTATTATTGGCGAAGCTATGTTGCTGCGCCGCTCAATGCCAATCCTTCTAATCGCTGCCGCCAGCTTTGTGCTGCCTGCCTGCGGCTCTGAAGGCAACAGCGTCACCGGCCAATCTGCTGCGATCGAATCAGGAAGCCAACTCTTCGCCGCGCGCTGCTCTGGCTGCCACACGCTCAGCGTCGTCGGGGCTGAAGGATCGGCAGCAAATGTCTCAAGCGCGGAAAGAACTAACGGGCCGAACTTCAACACGCGCAAAGAGTGCTACGAAAACGTCGTCTACGCAATTCAAAACGGCGGCTTCTCCGGTGCGATCATGCCGGCCAACATTGTTGTCGGCAAAGAGACCGAGCAGATCGCCGCCTTCCTCTCCAAATATGCAGGCAGCGAAGCGATGAGCGGCACTGGCAGCACGGCGAAGTGCGCTCCGAAGACAGCCAACACCGGCGGCTAGAAGAGGCAGGCCCGGCGCGCGATGCTGGATCTCAAGCGCCTTCGCAGTGAGCCGGACGTCGTAAGAGCAGCGCTCGAACGGCGCGGCGGCGCCGACGGCCTGGACCGAGTTATTGAACTCGACGAGCAGCGCCGCTCACTGCTGCCTCAACTTGAGGCGCTCCGCGCTGAGCAGAACGACGCCAACGAAGCGATCTCGGCCGCCAAGGCCAGCGGCGGATCGGCCGACGAGCAGATAGCGGCGATGAAGGCCGTTGCGGCGCAGGCCAAGGAACTTGATGCTGATCTTCAGGCCGCCGAAGCTGAACTGGACGGAGCGCTCGCGCTGCTGCCAAATCTTCCCGACGACGACGCACCGGCCGAGGACACCGTGCTGCGCGAGTGCGGCGAGCGGCCGAAGTTCGACTTCGAGCCGCGCGACCACCTCGACCTCGCAGGCGATCGGATCGACATGGAACGAGGCGCGCGGCTCTCCGGCGCTCGTTTCGCCTACCTCCGCGGCGAGCTAGTGATGCTCGAACTGGCTTTGGTCCGTTGGACTTTGGAGCTGCTCGGCGAGCACGGGTTTGAACCGGTAATTCCGCCGGTCTTGGTGCGCGAGGAGGCACTCCATGGGACCGGCTTCCTGCCCGACACCGAGCAGCAGATCTACCGCCTCGCCGACGATGACCTCTATCTAGTCGGGACGAGCGAGGTGGCGCTTGCTTCGATTCACGCCGATGAGATCCTCGACGCCGAGAAGCTGCCGCTGCGCTACGCAGGCTTCTCGCCCTGCTTCCGCCGTGAGGCCGGCTCGGCCGGGCGCGACACGCGCGGCATCTTCCGCGTTCATCAGTTCGACAAGGTCGAAATGTTCAGCTTCGTGCCGCCTGAAGAGGCCAAGGACGAGCACCTAAGGCTGCTGGCTATCGAAGAGCAGATCCTCACAACGCTTGGCCTCCCCTACCGCGTCGTCGACATTGCGATCGACGATCTCGGCGCCTCAGCGGCGCGGAAGTTCGACTGCGAAGCCTGGCTGCCAAGCGAAGAGCGCTACCGCGAGCTGACATCGACTTCGAACACAACCGATTTCCAAGCCCGTCGCTTGGCAATCCGAATGCGCCGCGCGGGCGGCAAGCCGGAGCTGCTGGCCACTCTCAACGGAACCGCGGTCGCAGTCGGGCGCACGATCATCGCGCTGCTTGAGAACGGGCAGCAGGCCGACGGTTCGGTCGTTCTCCCCGAGTGCCTCGTGGCTTGCGGCGCCCCGCCGGTGCTGCCTCCAGCGGGGGCCTGAAGCCGGCGATGGACCTCAACGCCGACATGGCGGAGGGGATCGGAGAGCAGGGCTGGGGAGCCGACGCGGCGCTGCTGGACGTGATCACCAGCGCGAACATCGCCTGCGCTGGTCATGCCGGCGATGCGGAGACGATGCGCCGTGCCTGCGCGGCCGCTCTGGAGCGCGGAGTCAGAATCGGCGCCCACCCCGGCTACGTCGACCGCGAGCACTTCGGCCGCGTCGAGCTCGGGCTTGCGGGCGCCGAGGTTGTGGAGCAGGTCGGCGAGCAGATCGCGCTGCTGGAAGCGATCGCCGCTGAGGCCGGCGGCGCGGTGACGCACGTCAAGCTGCACGGCGCGCTCTACCACCGTGCGCTCAGCGACGACGAGCTGGCGCAGGCGCTCGCCGAGCTGCTTGCCGGGCTGGCCGTCCCGCCCGTTGTGCTTGCGCCGGCAAGCGGCGCGCTGGTTGATGCGGCGCGAGCGTGTGGCCTGCGCTGCGCAGCCGAAGGCTTCGCTGACCGCGCCTACGACTCAGCGGGATTGCTGGTGCCACGCGATCAGCCGGGCAGCGTTCTTGGCGCCGAGGAGGCCGTTGCGCAGGCGCTTGTGCTTGCGGCCGAGGGCGCAGTGATCGCCAACGACGGGGCAGCGGTGGCGGTCGACATCGACTCAATCTGCGTCCACGGCGACACGCCCGGGGCGGCCGAGCTGGCGCGCGAACTGCGCTCAGCGCTGATCGCGGGCGGCATCGAAGTGAAGGCCTTCGCTTGAGTTTGCCCCCCACAATTAGGCCGGCCGGTAACCACTCTGTTCTGATTGAGCTCGAGGGAAACGACGCCGTCCAGCGGCTCGCAGCCGGGCTCGAGGCGCGGCGTGGCAGCGAGCTTGAAGAGATCGTTCCCGGGCACGAAACGCTGCTGCTGGTTTGGCGTGAGGGCGCTCCGCCGATCGGAGCGATCGAGCAGCTGATCGCCGGCGCTGAGCTGACCGCTGAGGCGAGCGCTCAGCCAGGCGAGATCGAGCTGCGAGTGCGCTACGACGGGCCTGACCTCGCAGCCGTGGCCGAGAGCTGCGGGTTCAGCCCGGAAGAGCTAGCGGCTCGCCACCAAGCTTGCCGCTACCGCGTCGGCTTCATCGGCTTCTCACCGGGCTTCGCCTACCTGCTCGGCGGCGACCCGGCGCTGCAGCCGCCGCGACTGGCCGAGCCGCGCACGCGCGTTCCGGCTGGCGCGCTGGCGATCGCCGGCCCCTACTCGGCCGTCTACCCGCGTAGCTCGCCGGGAGGTTGGAACTTGATCGGTAGCTGCGACGAGCCGACCTTCGACCCCAAGCAGAATCCCCCGGCGCTGCTGACTGCGGGGATGGCCGTGCGACTGGTGGCCAAGTGAGCGTCGCGATTGAAGTTATTAAGGCGGGCGCGCTGACGACGGTGCAGGATCTCGGACGGCCAGGTTTCGCTCACCTCGGCATCCCCCGCTCCGGCGCCGCCGACCGCGCTTCGCTGAAGCTGGCCAACCGCTTGGTCGGCAACGCTGAGGCTGCCGCGGCTCTGGAGTGCACGCTGATCGGGCCGAGCCTGCACTTTGATGACGACGCCTTGATCGCGATCACAGGTGCTGAGGTCTCTGCCCTCTTGGACGGCGAAGAGGTGGCGCTCAACTCCGCCGTCAACGTTCCGGCTGGAGGCTTGCTCGAGTTAGCGACGACGAGCACAGGGCTCCGCAGCTACATCGCGGTCCGCGGTGGGATTGAAGCGGAGTCGATGATGGGCAGCAGATCGAGCGACCTACTAAGCGGACTTGGGCCAGCGCCGCTGAAAGCCGGACAGACGATCGCGACCGAAGAGCCGCTAGGTGAGGTGCCAGCTATCGGTGTCGCCCCGGTCGCTCCCCTCGCCGACGTACCGCTACTCCAAGTCGTCGCAGGGCCGCGCGCCGACTGGTTCGCTGACGATGCGCTTGCGCTGCTCGCGGCAAGCAGCTGGGAGGTTTCATCCGATTCCAACCGCAGCGGCGTCCGCTTGGTCGGCCCTGAGCTGCCGCGCCTCCGCCACGACCAGCTGCACTCCGAAGGGATGGCACACGGAGCAATTCAGGTGCCGGCTTCCGGCCAGCCGATCATTCTGCTCGCCGACCACCCGACGACCGGCGGCTACCCGGTTATTGCGGTCGTAGCGAGCGGCGACCTTGACGCTGGCGGCCAGCTAAGGCCGGGGCAAAAGCTGCGCTTCGCGTTTAGTTAGCGCCGCGCTGTGAGCGAAGCTCGTCGCGGATTTCGGCCAGCAGCTCGAGCTCGCTGGCTTCCTCTTCAGAGCTCGCGCCGCGCATCCGGTTGAGCGTGTTCATCGGTTTGATTACGAAGAAGAAGACGGCCGCTGCGACCGAAAGGAAGGCGATCAGCGCGTTGAGGAAATTGCCGTAGTTGAACTCACTGCCGTTGATCGTGAAGTTGAGGTTTGAGAAGTCCGGCTTGCCGACAATCGCGCCGATGATCGGAGTCAGGACGTCAGCAACGAGCGAATTGACGAGCGCTGCAAACGCCGCACCGATTACAACGGCGACGGCCAAGTCAACAACGTTCCCGCGCAGCAGAAAGTCCCTGAACTCTTTAAGCATTCGCGGATTGTTCCAGCCGGTGTGGACTTAACCTTAGGTTCGTGATCGGGAGCGGAGGGGGCGGGATTCGAACCCGCGGTCCAGGGTTACCGGACTCCGGTTTTCAAGACCGGTGCATTCGACCACTCTGCCACCCCTCCGCGGGGCATTGTGGCAGGAGAAGAGCGGCAACGACTCGAAACCCAGCCGAAGCTTCCGGCAGAATGGTCGGGTCGAGCTATTTACTCCAGACAAACAGGGAGAAGAAGATGATTGGTGCAATTCTGCTGGGCCTAATTGCCGGAACCATTGGCAGGCTTCTAGTCCCGGACATGTGGAGCGAACTGAGCGGGCCTAAATCATGGCTCTTCTCGCTCTGCCTCGGGCTCGCTGGAGCTCTCCTCGGCTACCTGATCTTCACAGTTGCCCTTGGGATTGGTGACAGCAACGTCTTCGACCTTGGCGGCATCTTCGGCGCGATTATCGGAGTCGTGATCCTGTTGCCATTCGTAGGCATCTTCGCGCGGCTCAAACGCGGCAAGCAGAAGTAGCTCGCGGAGCGTTTCAGGCGGCTGGGATCTGCTGCGTTATGCAGTGGACGTTGCCGCCGCCGAGCAGGATCTCGCGACCCGGCACGCCGACAACTTCGCGCTCGGGGAAAAGCTCGGCGAGCTTCGCCATCGCTGCCTCGTCGGTTCGCTCGTCAAGTAGTGGAGCGACGATCCTGCCGTTGCAGGTGTAGAAGTTGATGTAAGAGCCAGCTAGCTCGTCGCCAGCGAGGCGCGGGAGTACCTCTCCGGAGGCAATGATTCCGGCCGCCTCGGCCTCGGTCATCGGCGCCACCGACGGCATCGGCAAGAGTTCGATCTGGAGCGAGCGACCACGGGCATCGGTCATCGCCTCGAGCCGCGCGCGGGCGTCCAGTGAGATCGCGTGCTGCGGGTGCGACTTGTCATCGGTCCAAGTAAGGGCGACGACGCCGGGCCGGGTGAAACAAGCGATGTTGTCTACGTGGCCGTCGGTCTCATCGCCATAGGTGCCGGCGCCGAGCCAGAGAACTTTCTCAACGCCGAGGTAGTCACAGAGATGAGCTTCGATCTGCTCACGCGTCAACGACGGGTTGCGGTTCGTGTTCAGCAGGCACTCTTCGGTGGTGAGGCAGGTGCCTTCACCATCTACGTGAATCGAACCGCCTTCGAGGATCAGCGGCGCTTTGTAGGACTCGTCGCCTTCAAGTTCGATCACCTGCGCGGCCACCTGAATGTCCAGATCCCAGTTTGGGTAGAGGCCGCCTTCGTGGCCACCCCAAGCATTGAACTGCCAGTCAACGCCGCGACGCTCACCATCGTCGCTGGTGACGAAGGTCGGGCCAACGTCGCGCATCCACGCGTCGTCGCTGTCGAGTTCGACGATCTCGACGCTTGCCGGCAAGAGTGCGCGGGCGCTCTCAATCTGCGACCCGCGTACACCCATCCTCAGCGGCTCAGCCGCGACGATCGCAGCAGCCATCTCGGCGTAAGCCTGCTGCGCTGGGCCGCCCTGCTCTCTCCAAGTATCAGCGCGGTGAGGCCAAAGCATCCAAGTGCTCTCGTGCGGCGCGAACTCAGCCGGCATCGCGAAGCCATCGGCTGCGGGCGTCGTCGTCAACGGATCACTCATCAGCGCGATCCTAAGGCCTGCGCAGACCGGTTAGCCAGCGAAGCGCCTGAATAGCTTGGTCAACGCGACACGCTCGGACTCAGCACGGCTCGCGGCCGACTCCTACCCTCGTAGTGATGAGCGAGAAGATCCGCATGCTGCCCGCCGTCGAAGCGCGCGCTCTTGACGGCACCGAGTACCGCCTCCCCAGCGAACTCGGCGGTGAGCGCAACCTGATCGCCGTTGCTTTCGAGCGAAACCACCAAGACGACGTTGATTCCTGGCTTGGCGACTTCGCTGCGCTTGAGGATGAGCACAGCGGCTTGATGGCTTACGAGATGCCAACAATCTCGCGCCGCTTCATCCCCGTGCGCGGAGTCCTTGACGGCAAAATGGCTGACGCGATTCCAGACCCAAAGACGCGCGCTAGGACGATCACCGCCTACACAGACGTGGGCCGCATCTGCGACAGCCTTGGGCTGCCCAACACGAAGGAGATAGCCGTGATCGTCTGCGACCGCAACGGCGTCGTCAGCTGGCTTGCGCGCGGCAAACGCAGCGATGAAGCAGCCGCCGATCTGCGCGCGGCACTAAACGGCTAACCGCTCAAGCGTCTTTGAGCAGCTCGGCGATTGTCACTGGAGTCAGCTTCTTGCGCTCCAGCAGCTTCAGAATCCGTGGCAGAACCTCGGCCGTCGGCGCGTAGTTGGCGTGCATCAGGATGATCCTGCCGGGTTTGGCCCAGTACTGAATTGCGTTCAAGAGGTAGGCCTCGCTGCGAAGGTCGGAATCGGCGACGGTCCCCGACCACATAACCACCTTCCGGTAGCCACGGTCGCCGGCCGCTGAGACTGTGCCTGAGTCGTAGGCGCCGTAAGGAGGCCTAAACCATGGGCGCCCGCTGAGATTGAAGGTCTTCTGAATCCAATCCTCGTTGCGCTGAAGGTCGGCGCCGAAGGCAGCCGAGCCGATCTGCGTTGAGACGCCATGGCTGAAGGTGTGGTTCCCGAGCGTAAGCTGGCCACTGGCGACGAGCGCCTTGATCCGTTTCGCCTGCGGCTCCCACGACGCGCCATAGATCCCATTGGGAAAGAAGGTTGCGGGCGCGCCGGTCTGTTCGAGAACGTCAAGGATCTTCGCAACGCAGGCAGCGCAGGTTCCGTCGTCGAAGGTCAGCGCCACCTTGCGGCCGGCAGTCGGCCCCTCGGTGATTACTTCAGCCTCGCCCGGAACGGCGTCGGCAATCTGCTGTGGCGGTGGGCCGACCGGTTTCGGCACTGAAGCCCGAGCAGTGGCCTTGGGCGACGTGGCGGACTCTTTGGCGGCGACCGGGCGATTCGATTCGCCGGCCCCGGAGCCTCCTATGGCAGGGATTATCAACAGAGCTGCGAGACAGGCAACGACCACGATCGCTCCGAGCGCGGCGAACCGACGCCGGCGCACGGTTCCGCGGCGCTGACTCTCTCTGCGCTCCAGACGAGGATCCATCGTCACCGATTCTCGCAGCCCACCCAGCCGACCCGGCAGCGCATAACGGAGAGGGCGGGATTCGAACCCGCGAACGAAGTTACCCCCGTTACTCGCTTAGCAGGCGAGTGCCTTCAGCCGCTCGGCCACCTCTCCGGACGGGGCGAAGTGTACCTCTGCCTGCGAAGTCAGTAGATACGGCCGAAATTCTTTCCGTCACAAACCGCAACCTTGACAGTCTTAATGTGTAGTTAACAAGCAGTTGCGCGCTGCTGATCGAGCGCGCAGATGCGCAACAGGCCGGTAGAATCGTGGGGAGTTCAATGATGGCTTCAACAATTCAGGGCATTTCGACAAGGCATCAGCGCGTTTTGATGCTCTTTCTGCTGGCCTGCGCTGGACTTCTTGGCCTGATCCCAGGCTCGGCCCAAGCAGCCGGAACTTCAAGCGATTACATCGTCCTTTACGAAAGCAGCGCCGGACTTACCCAGAAGGTGGCTAGCGAGGAGGCTCGCGGCAACGACGTCCAAGACGTCTTCCGCAGCGCCGTAAAGGGATACGTCGCCTCACTCGACTCAGCCGACGTTGCTCGGCTACGCGCCCAGGATGGCGTGCTCCTAGTTGAGAAGGACAAGCCGGTCGAAGCGCTCAGTGCCGGGCCGCGCAGCGGGCTCGCATCCTCGTGGGGTCTTGACCGCATTGACCAGCGCACACTTCCGCTAAATAGCCAGATCTCGACCAGCCAGAACGGCTTCGGCGTAAGCGCCTACATCATCGACACCGGCATCCGCGCCGACCACTCTCAGTTCGGTGGCCGCGTGGCGGTCGGCTACGACGCGTTCGGCGATGGGCAGAACACGAACGATTGCAACGGCCACGGAACGCACGTCGCCGGCACGGTCGGCGGCTCAACCTACGGCGTTGCGCCAGAAGTGTCGCTAATTGCAATCCGCGTCCTTAACTGCAGCGGCTCGGGTTCGACTTCCGGCGTGATCGCAGGAATTAACTGGGCGACAGCAAACCACGATGCAGGCGTTCCGGCAGTCGCCAATATGAGTCTCGGCGGCGGTTATTCAGCCGCACTCAACACCGCGACGCAGAACGCAATTGCCGACGGCATCACTTTCGCCGTTGCCGCCGGGAACGAGAACGCCAACGCCTGCAACTCCTCACCTGCCTCGACGCCGAACGCACTGACGGTCGGTTCGACAACCTCAAGCGATGCCCGCTCCTCCTTCTCTAACTGGGGAAGCTGCGTTGACATCTTCGCGCCAGGCAGCGCTATCACTTCTGCCTGGAGCAGCTCGACGACGTCAACGGCCACGATCTCCGGAACATCGATGGCCTCGCCACACGTCGCTGGCGCTGCTGCGCTGCTGCTCTCGAGCAACCCTTCGAGCTCGCCCGCTGAGGTCGCTACTGCTATGAGCTCCGCCGCGACAACCGGCGCCGTTACCGACGCTGCCACCGGGTCACCGAACCGTCTGCTTTTCACAGGCACGAGCTCGACACCGAACCCAACGCCAGAGCCTCCTCCGGCGCCAGCGCCCACAGCCCCCGCCAATGACAACTTTGCCAGCGCAGCGACGCTGAGCTCGCTCGCTGCCACTACCGGCACGACGGTCGCCGCAACGCGCGAGACCGGCGAACCTACGCACGTCAACTCAGGCTATGGCTCGGCGAAATCTGTCTGGTACGACTGGACTGCGCCGGCTGATGGAGAGCTGGATGTCAAGACTGAGGGCAGCGACTTCGACACACTGCTGGCCGCATACACGGGCAGCTCGATCTCGGCGCTGACGGTCAGATACGCCAGCGACGACGTTATCGGTGGTAACTGGAGCCGCTTGATCTTCCCAGTCACGGCCGGCACCACCTACCGCATCGTGATCGACGGCTACGGCGGGGCGAGCGGCTCAACGCGGCTAAGCGGCACTTTCACTGCCGCAACTACGCCGCCAGCGGGCGCTCCGGCCGCGCCAACAGGCCTTGTTGCAACTCCTGGCAGCAGCAGCGCGAGCGTCGCGTTCACTCCTGGTTCAGATAACGGCGCGGCAATCACCAACTACGAGTACTCGATTGACAATGGGTCAACCTGGGCGGCCCGCAACCCGGCCGCTACGAGCTCGCCAATCTCGATCTCTGGCCTTAGTAACGGCACCGCCTATTCGATCAAACTGCGTGCCCTAAACAGCGTCGGCAGTGGCGCCGCATCGAGCGCGGTTAGCGTTACGCCAGTCGCGCCGACAACACCAACGCCCGCCCCTGCGAACGACAACCTTGCGAGCGCTCAGACGCTCAGCTCGCTTGACGACAGAGCCGGAACGACGGTCGGTGCAACTCATGAGACCAATGAGCCAAGGCATGTCGACTCTCGGCTCGGCTCAACCGCTTCGATCTGGTATCTGTGGACGGCACCTGAAGACGGGTCGCTGGAGCTCAAAACGCAGGGCAGTAGCTACGACACACTGCTCGCCGTCTACGAGGGAGATGCACTTGCCTCCCTGACAGTGAAAGCGGCCAACGACGACGTCATCGGCGGCGCCTGGAGCCGCGTCAGGCTTGACGTCACGGCCGGAACGACCTACAAGATTGCGGTCGACGGTTTCGGCGGACGGAGCGGAAGCACGGTGATCAGCGGTGCCTTCACCGCCACGCGCCCGACACCACCACCGATCCCTGAGCCGGTCGCACCGGACACGACGATCACCGAATCGCCCGGCTCCTCGACAACCAATACGCGCCCAACCTTCTCCTTCATCTCGAGCGCCGAAGGTTCCGACTTCGAGTGCCAGCTGGAAGGCCGCGACTGGGTCGATTGCACCAGCCCATTCCAGCCAGCGACAGCACTGGCCAGCGGCTTGCACTCGTTCGCGGTGCGCGCGACTAGCCCCGATGGCCTGACAGACGGAACGCCGGCCAGCGTCGCCTTCACCGTTCAGGCGCCGGCCAGCGACCCAACCACGCCACCAATTTTGAGCCCCGGCATCCTCACACCAACGAGCACAACGCTCTCAGCTCTAGGTCGCTCCGCAACGCTCTCGATCACCTGCGTTCCAGCCTCGGCCGCAGCCTCGCGCCGCAGCCGTGCCCGTGTAGCAGCCACAGACGGCCCCTGCAGCGGCCGCCTGCGCCTAACGACTAACCGCGGCAGCAGCCAGAAGACGATTAACCTCGAAGCCGCCGCGACCGCCAACGTCGCATTCCCAATCGATGCTCGCACCGCACGCACGCTCAACGCCGGTAAAGCAGTACGCGCAACGCTGCGCCTGACGCAGGGCACGACGACCCGCTCGGTCACGGTTACGCTGCGCAAACTGAGCGCCAGCGCCCGCAGCCGCCTGCTGGGCCAAGCCCGTAAGTAAGGCAACGCCGGTACACTCAGCCCCGCTGCGCCCGTAGCTCAGCTGGATAGAGCGTCGGTCTACGGAACCGAAGGTCAGAGGTTCGAATCCTCTCGGGCGCGTTGGTCGGTCATGGATGATTCGCCTCGGGCGGCGTGCGCTCAAGAAGGCGGAGCTTCGAGCAGCGCAAGCAGGACCGTTGCGAACTCACGCTCCAGCGCAGGGATGCCCTCGGGGCCGGACGCGTAGAGCGCGTGCCGGAACATTTCCGATAACGCACCGACGATGGCTAGCGCGCGTAGCTGGGTGATCGGTTCCATCGACGGGTCGGCGCGGCGCAGATCTTCACGGAGCGCAACGAGCCCGTCAGCAAGCTGGCCTCTGATCTCACGCTGACGCTCGGCGGCCGCCGGTCCGAGTGCCTCTGCGTCGGCCGCTACGAGCCGCACGAGACCGGGCTCTTCGAGCGCCAGTTCCAACAGGACCGCCGTGTACGCATGCGCGGGCGTAGCGTGCTCGCCGCGGGCTGGCAGCTCGATCGTGAGCACCCGCTCAAACACCAGCGCTGCCGCATAGTCGAAGGCTGCGAGGAAGCAGTCCTGCTTGTCGCTGAAGTGCACGTAGAACGTGGACCGCGCTACACCCGCCCGGCCGACGATGTCCGTCAGCGTCAGGGACGCGAATCCACGCTCAGTGCCGAGATCGACCGCAGCCTGCAGCAGGCGCGTTCGTTGCGACGCCGCGACCTCCTGACGGCTGAGGCCGTGGCGACCCTTCGGTAGCGGTTCTTTTATCGGCACATTTCGCATCCTACTCCGCCACACTTGACAGTCCACCGGGTGCCTGATCTAATCGCGGCAGAGTGATGAACTTCAAAGTTCTTTGAAAAGGAGAGCCGGTCGAATGCGGAGAATCCTAGGTCTAACAGCTGTCACGATCGCATCCTTGGCTCTTCCAGCTGGGGCGTCGGCGGCGGTCACGGGAGTCTTTGGCGGGCACACGATGAACGGTCAGCCG
>JBIHZY010000014.1:0-16694 GCA_044240185.1 Solirubrobacteraceae bacterium | reverse complement strand
GCGTCGAAGTCATCGCCGACCGGGCCGATTACGCGGACTTCGTCGAAGAACGATGCGGCGAGGGCGAAATGGGTAGCTGCGCCGCCGAGCATTCGCTCGCGCTCCCCAAACGGGGTTGTGACTGCGTCATATGCGATCGATCCAACGACGGTAAGACTCATGCGCGCAGCGAGGTTAGCCTGCCTGCGACCGAACGCGCTTCGCAAGTAGCGCATCGTGCCGGACTACGGCAAAGCCCTAGTCTGCCTTGCGTGACTTCATTTGCCGAGCTCGGACTCTCCGAGACGACCCTCCAAGCGCTGCGCGACGTTGGCTACACAGAGCCAAGCCCAATTCAGCAGCAGACGATCCCACCGTTGCTCGAAGGGCGTGACATCATCGGCCAGGCTCAGACTGGCTCCGGTAAGACAGCCGCCTTCGGTTTGCCGCTCGTTGAGTACATCGATCCTGAGATCAAGGACTGCCAGGCGATCGTCCTCACTCCAACGCGTGAGCTCTGCATTCAAGTAACGCAGGCGCTGCGCGCTTACGGCGAGACGAAGGGCATTGACGTCGTTGCCGTCTTCGGTGGTGCTCCGATCCGCACCCAGCAGGCTCAGCTGCGCGCCGGCGGCCAGATCGTCGTCGGCACCGTTGGTCGCGTGCTCGACCTAATTACGCGCGCCTCGCTGATTCTTCACGACTGCCGCTTCGTCGTTCTCGACGAGGCCGACGAGATGCTCGACCTCGGTTTCCTTGAGGACGTTGAAAAGATCCTTTCGCGCACACCGAGCGGTCGCCAGACGGCGCTCTTCAGCGCAACGATGCCGCCGCCGATCCGCAAGCTCGCCGACCGTTACCTCTACGAGCCCGAAGTGATCAAGGTCGAGGCGAAGACGCTGACCGTTGACACCGTCGAGCAGTTTCAGCTCGAGGTTGGCCAGAAGGACAAGCCCGCCAAACTGGTCGAGGTGCTTGCCGCCGAGAAGCCGACCCAGGCGATCGTCTTCGCGCGCACGAAGATCCGCTGCGACCAGCTCTTCCGCACACTTCGCGACAAGGGCATGAACGTCCGCGCGCTGCACGGCGACATGTCGCAAGGCTCTCGCGACGGCGTGATGTTGGCCTTCAAGGGCGGCCGCGTTCCGATTCTTGTAGCGACCGATGTTGCGGCCCGCGGGCTCGACATCTCTTCGGTCACGCACGTCATCAACTTTGACGTCCCGATCTCACCGGATACCTACGTCCACCGCATTGGCCGCACCGGCCGCGTCGGCCGTTCGGGCCGCGCGGTCACATTCGTTGAGCCCAAGCAGCAGAGTGAGCTTGAGGCGATCGAGAAGCACACCGGTGTGAAGATGACGCAGTGGGCTTCGGGAGCGAAGACCGCCGCCGCTCCAGGCGCCGAGAAGCCCGGCCACGCCGAGAAGCCCGGCCACGCTGAGAAGCCGAGCCACGCTGAGAAGCCCCAGCGCCACGAGAAGCCGCACGTTGACAAGAGCGTTGATCAGGATGGCCCTTGGGCGAAGCTGATCGTCGCTGCTGGCAAGGCTGAGGGAATCAAACCAGCCGATCTCGTCAAGGCCGTTACTTCGGCCGCCGGAATCGGTGGCGAGGCGGTCCGCGACGTCAAGATCTTCGAGCGCTTCTCATTCCTCTCTGTTCCCGAAGGCGATTCAAAGCGGATCATCGAGGCCGTCAGCGGCGCCGACGTGAAGGGGACGAAGATCAGCCTCGAGCCAGTTGGCTCTGAGAGCTAGCGCCTCAATCGTCTCGCAGCGCAGGAAGTATGCGACCTCCGTTAGGCGACTGTGCGAGGATAAGAGCAGATGACTTCGCTCCTTGACCCCGTTGTGATTCCTGGCGAGGCTGAATTTCAGCTTCCTGGCGACGGCATTCTTGCGCCAGCGAGCGGCGACGTGCCGCACAGCTTCGATGCTGCCTGCACAGTTTGCGGGGCGAGCCGCGTTGAGGGTCAGGATTGGTGCCTTGAGTGCGGAACTGCGTTTGCTGCACCGCGCGGCATCCCTGGCGTTCAGACGGTCGCTTTGGCCGGCGCATTCACGCTGCTGATGGCCGGCGGGGCTGTCGCTGCTGGCGTTGCCGCGATCAATGACACGCTGCCGCCGCGCAAGACCGAGGTCAAGGTCGTCGCGCAGACAGCCGACGCAATTCCAACGACGCCCGACTTGGTGCCGTTGACCGATCCGGTTCCAACCGATCTGCCGCCGATCGATTCGATCCCGATAACACCAACCTCGACTACGCCCGCGACGCCTGTTACCCCGGTCGTCCCCAAGCCCGCCCACCCGGTGATTGAGCTGGGCCCAGATGCGGCCTCAATCTACGACCCCGATGAAAGCGCCACGAGCTACAACGACCCCAAGTATGCGGTTGGTGCGAAGGCAACGCCGAGCTGGCTTGCCACCACCTCAGCGGGCGACACGCCAGGCGTTGTGGCACCGATGAACGTTGGGCTCAACGTTGATCTCGGTTCGCCGTACAAGGTCACGAAGCTGACGCTGACGACCGTCACACCAGGCTTCACCGTCACCGTGCTCGGCTCCAATACGGTTGATCCACCACAATCGATTAACGACCCGAAGTGGACAACGCTCGCCGAGGCCGCCTCGGTTGATTCCGCCGCGCTCAGCGGGGCCGATCCACAGCCGAAAAAGACCGACAAGCCGGGCGACAAGAAGCTGCTGCTCGGCCTCGGAGGCCAGAGCAAGAAGTACCGCAACATCGTTCTTTGGTTCACTGCGCCGCCAACTGCTGGCTCAACGGTCCGCATCGCGCAGCTCAAGTACTACGGCTGAGCACCGCCGCGGCGCGTCACGGCTGATCGCACCAGCCGTTTAGCGGGAGCTTTTCGCATTGCGGCAGTAGCGACGCTTCAATCTGCGTAATCCGTCGCGCTACGAGGCTCTTTTGTTGGCAAGCTTTGGGATGTCAAATCTAAAGAGGATGGAAGCTGATGACGCGCAGTCAAGATTGCGACATTGCGATTGTTGGAGCTGGAGCTGCTGGCCTTGCGGCTGCACGATGGTTGGAGGCCAAGGGCGTATCAGTGCTAGTGCTCGAGGCGCGAGATCGCGTTGGTGGCCGCATGCTCAACGAACCGATTGGCGACGGCGAGATCGTCGAAGTAGGCGGTCAGTGGGTTGGCCCGACCCAGCTGCGCGTGAATGAGCTAATCGACGAGCTCGGGCTCGAAAGGTTTGAAACGTACGACGAAGGCTTCAATCAGTTTGAATTCCGTGGACGGCTTTCACGCTACACCGGCGCGATTCCCAGGATCAACCCCATCGTCCTGGCTGACATCGCCCAGCTACAGGCACGAATCGAGAGAATGGCGAAGCAAGTGCCACTCGATGCCCCTTGGTCGGCTCCGAAGGCCGAGGAGTGGGATTCGATGACGGTCATGACATGGCTCGGGCGCAAGTCCCACACCTCTGGAGGGAAGGCATTTTTCCAGTTGATTTGCGAAGGAGTTTGGGCTGCACACCCATCAGATTTTTCGCTCCTGCACATGCTTTTCTACGTCAACTCCGCGGGCGGCCTAGGCAAGTTGATCGAGACCGACGGAGGTGCGCAAACGCATCGGATTGTTGGGGGTAGTCAGTTGATCTGCAAACGAATGGCTGACGAGCTCGGTGATCGCGTAATTCTTGAGGCCCCGGTGCGTCGAATCCGCAGTGACGGCGAGTCGGTCGTGCTGGATGCCGAGCAGGTGCAGGTCACGGCATCACGCGTCATCGTTGCGATTCCACCAACGCTTGCCGGGCGGATAGTTTACGAGCCGCCTCTTCCGGGCCATCGCGATCAACTAACTCAGCGGGTTCCGCAGGGGACCGTCATGAAGTGCATGGCGATATACGAGACCCCGTTCTGGCGCAAGGATGATTTGAGCGGCCAAGTAACCAGCGATACCGGCCCGGTGAAGGTTGTTTTCGACAACTCACCGCCAAGCGGTAATCCAGGAGTACTACTTGGCTTCCTCGAAGGGAATCAAGCCCGCGAGTTGGGACAACTTCCGATTGAGGAGCGGCGCGCTGAAGTGCTTCGTTGCTTCGCAAGGTTCTTTGGTGCCGAGGCTGCAGCACCGCTCGATTATGTCGAGAAGTCCTGGGCCGATGAACCTTTCTCACGCGGTTGTTATGGGGGCTTCTTCCCGACCGGCGTATGGACATCGTTCGGTAAAGCCCTGCGCGAGCCGATCGGTCAAATCCATTGGGCTGGTGCTGAGACGGCAACGGTTTGGAACGGGTACATCGATGGCGCGTTGACTTCCGGAGAACATGCGGCCGCCGAAGTTTTCGAGGCGATCAATGACCGCCGTGCCACAAAGCCTGCAGCCGCCTAGTTGTAGAGCCGCTTCATCCGGAGCGCTGCGGCAAGTTCGGCGCCGCGCCCAGTGACCGTCACGCCAAGCATCTCTTCAAGCCGCCGGATGCGGTAGGCGATCGTGCGGTCGCTGACATGCAGAGCTGCAGCTGCAGCTGAGGCGTTCATGCCGGTCCTGATGTAGGCCTCGAGTGTCTGCCGCAGCTTCTCTGATCGCTCGTTCTCTTCTGCCAAGGGGCCAAGCTCGTGTTTGATGAAGCGGCGCGCTGCATCCGGATCGGTCATCAGCGTGGCTTCCAGCGACACGTCTCGGTAGCGGATCATTGGGTGCGGAAGACGGGTAGCGACGCGGTGGGCCGCTAATGCCTGTGCGTGGCTTTCGCGGAAGCCTTCCAGTCCCCAGCCTGCCTCGCCAATCGCGATCAAAGTGCCCGAGGGGGGGCAGAGGCCGGCAAGTGCCTTCCAGAAGCTGGGGCCGATTGGCGTTCTTGATCCAATCCAAGCCCAGATGGTTTCCTCAGAGACCGCCATGCTCAGCAGATCGCGGCTCAATTCGTCCTGCAAAGTAGTGAGGTAGCTTTCAGAATCGGGCCCGCTGGCGATCACCGCGAGATGCTCGCCTTCAAGGTCGTAACCGAGTTCCCCGCCGCTGATGTTTGCGCCTTCAAGGATCTCGCGAATTAGCTGCACTCGCCTCTGAACCCCAGTTCGCATGAGGCGATCGCGCTCTGCCGTGTATTCCTGAGTAATGCCAGCAGATAAAGCGTCTACGTAGGCAAACAGGTACCGCGATCCTATGGTTAACGAAGCGTGGCGACTAGCGGCATCGAGGTCCATCAGGCCTATGCAGTCGATCGCACTCTCCAAGACGACGGCGTGTCCAATCCTGTAAGTGTGGAGTAGCGTGTCTAGCGAGACTCCGGCGCGAGCGGTTGCGCGGACCTCCGCGATCGCCTCGCCCGGTAGTGGGCTCGGCGGCTGCCTGTCGCTACCTAGCGCTGCACTAGCTGCGCGAATATTCGCGTAACACGAATCGAGCTCCGCGCTGCGCAGCTCAGGTTTCGAAGCAACGTCATAGTCCGGCACTTGTTCGCGCATCCGAAGCAACATCGTCTCGACTAGCTGGTCGATCTCAGCTTCAAGAGTGGCTGCCAAATGTTTAAGCACCACGTTTACGTCGGTTTGTGAGGTGCTAGAAGCCACATAACGACCCTATGCGCTGGCCCTTAGATGGCGCAACCCCACTTACCTACATAACACGAAGATCGCGCTTGGGTGATTGCGCTTTTCGGGTAGCGCTCGTCCGGACATCTCGCAGAGACTGCACCGACATAAACAGATGCCGAGCTTAAGAGCGGGCACTCACGGTGCCCGACGGTGCCGTGACGGATGGGGGAGCGGATCAGATGAGTGCAAGAGAGAAGTTCACTTCAATTAGTCTCGCTGGGCTGCTAGTCGCCGGGTTTGTAGTAGCCGGCTGCGGAGGGGACAGTTCGTCCGAAACTTCAACAAGCACAAGCGCTGGCACGGGAGTAGCTGCGGCAAAGCAGCAGCTCCAGCGCCTCTATGCCGGGACGTTCACAAACGCTCCCGAGTCGGGCCCGAAGCCAAAGTCCGACCAGAACATCTGGCTCGTCTCATGCGGCCAGGCACTGATCAGCTGCTCAGCACCGATCGCGAGTGCAGAGGAGGCCGCTAAGAGCCTGGGTTGGAAGACCCGCGTCGTCGACGGAAAGTTCGACCCCAGCCAGTACGCCGCCGGAATAAGGCAAGCGCTAGCGGCAGGCGCTGACGGGATCATCACGTTCGCGGTTGACTGCCCGTTGGTTAAGCAGCCGCTTGCGGAGGCTGAAAAGGCTGGTGTGCCGACAGTGTCGATGGAGAGCATCAACTGTCCGGATGGCGGATACACCAACGTCGTTGATTACGTTGAGGGCGACTTCGCAACCTGGGAGACGCAGTGGGGGGCCAGCAAGGCGACCTACCTAGCTGCCAAGACCGACGGCAATGCGAAGGTGATCGATTTCTACGATGACGAAACGCAGGCATCGGCGCTGATCGACGTTGGCTTTCGCAAGGAGCTGAAGAAGTGCTCGGGCTGTGAGATCGTCGATCGAGTTGGGTTTACGGCGGCTGAGCTAGGGCCCAAACTGCAGCAAAAGGCCGAGCAGGCGCTGCTAAAGAACCCCGATGCCAACGCTGTCCAGGTGCCATTCGATGCGGCGATGCTCTCGGGCATCAGCGCGGCGATCAAGAGCTCCGGCCGCGGCAAGGATCTGCTGATCATTGGTGGCGAAGGCTATGCGCCGGCCGTTGATCTGATTCGTGCGGGAGTCGAGCAGGACGCTGGCTCTGCATCGCCGGGAGGCTGGGAAGGCTACGCAGCCGTCGACGCGATGAACCGTCTCCTAAATGGTCAGGAGCCAGTTCCCACGGGGATGGGACTCCAGATCTTCGACGCCACGCACAACATCGCCAAGTCCGGCGGCTGGGAGCCAGCTGCTGACTACCGTGCGCAATACGCAAAGGCATGGGGAACGACCCCCTGAGCGCTACATCGCAAGGCGCAGGGTCTGCTTCGGCGGCCCTGCGCCTCGCCGGTGTTGAGAAGAGGTACCCCGGAACGCAGGCTCTTGCCGGTGTGACGATGTCGGTCGCCAGAGGTGAGATCCACGCGCTGCTCGGCGGCAACGGTTCGGGAAAGTCGACGCTTATCAAGATCTTGGCCGGGGTCGAATTCGCGGATGCGGGCAGTCTGGATGTAGCTGGACGTGAGTACGAGCTGGAAGACTGGTCCCCGGATCTTTCGTGGCAGTCCGATCTTCGCTTCGTCCATCAGCAGTCGGCGGTTATTCCGGACCTCAGCGTTGCGGAGAACCTCGCGATCGGTCACGGTTTTGAGACCGGCCGTGGCGGACGAATTCGTTGGCGTGCCCAGTTCAGCGCGGCTCAGGGAATTCTTGAACGGTTCTCAATTGATGTAGCTCCCAGTGCGCTGATGAGAGATATCGGCCCAGCGCAGCAGAACATGGTGGCGATTGCGAGAGCTCTACAAGACCAGGACGGACGCCATAGTGGCGTTCTCGTACTCGATGAGCCGACTGCATCTCTCCCTGACCGCGAAGCCGACATTCTGTTGGGAGCACTTCGACGGTACGCAGATCTTGGTCAGACGATCGTCTACGTAAGCCATCGACTTGACGAGGTATTGCGAATTGCTGACAGGGCGACCGTACTACGCGATGGCGAGGTGGTCGGCGAGCCCGCCGGGGACAGCCTCAATCACGATCGCCTAGTCGAACTGATCGTTGGCGGCACGCTCAACGTCAGGCCACGCAGGTCGGCCCCCCCAGCTCAGAGCACCGCAATGCTTGAGCTTGAGAACGTCTCGGGGGGAGCCGCTGCTGACGTAACGCTGCGCGTCGCCAGCGGGGAAATTGTTGGCATCGCGGGGCTGCTTGGGTCCGGACGCTCCTCGCTGCTGCATTCGATCTTCGGCGCCGTTCCGCGCGCGGGGGCTGTGCGGGTTGACGGAGTCCTTCTCCGCCCGCACTCGATAGATGATGCGATGAAGTCGGGCGTAGCACTGGTGCCCGAGAACCGTTCGGTTGAGGCTGCTTTCATCGATCTCGACGTAGGCAGCAACCTCTCGGTAGCTTCACTTCGCTCGTATTGGAACGGCCTTCGGCTGAACCGCAGGAAGGAGGAAGCCGACAGTGAAGAGCTGGCCTCCAGGTACGCGGTTAAGGCGCCATCACTCTCAGTTCCGTTGGGCACGCTTTCCGGTGGCAATCAGCAGAAGGTGATCGTTGCGCGATGGCTCCGACGCAACCCTCGTGTACTTCTGCTTGACGAACCTACGCAAGGAGTTGATGTTGGCGCTCGCTCCGAGATTCACGATCTTGTTAGGAGCGCGGCCGAGGATGGCGCTGCCGTGTTGGTTGTCTCTTCCGACTTTGAAGAATTGGTCGAGCTCGTCGACCGGGCGGTCGTGATAGCAGGAGGACGTATTGTCGACGAACTCGCGGGAGATGAAATGACGGATGATCGTCTTGCCCAACTGGTTCACAGCGACTTGGCGGCAGCATGAGTGCAGACGCCCATCCGGCTGCGCCCTCGCCCCCGGGAGCCGACGACCGTCGATCAAGGGCGCCGGAGCGGCGGGAGCAATGGGTTGGCCACCTTGAGGCCTGGGCTCTGCTTGCACTGACGATCTTAATTGGCATCTTCTTCTCGGTCTATCCGGAGACCGCGGCCACTTTTCCAACCGCGCAGAACATGCAAACGCTGCTCGCAAATCAGTCTGTGATCGCCCTCGTCGCGCTCGCAGCTCTAGTACCTCTCATCCTTGGCCAGTTTGACCTCTCAGTCGGCGCAACGCTTGGGCTGTCATCGGTGTTCGCCGCGGCGGCGATGGCAAATGGCGCCCCCGTCTGGCTTGCTCTGTTGATCGCGATAGTCCTCGGGTTAGCTGTTGGCTTTGCGAATGGTTTTGTTGTCACCAGGACGAGGGTGAATGCGGTGATCGTGACGCTCGGGATGGCGACGGTACTGCACGGGGTCGTTACGCAGAAGACGAAGGGCCTCAGCATCGCCAGCGGAATTCCATCCTCGCTGACCGATTTCGGTTCAGCTACGTGGCTCGGGGTTCCTCGCCCCATCTTTGTCCTTCTGGCTGTGGCATTAGGGCTTCATTACCTGCTCTCCCACACCCCCTTCGGTCGGTATCTCTACTCGATGGGCTCAAACGAAGAAGCGGCGCGGTTGGTTGGGCTTAACACTCGGCGCCTACTTCTACTGAGCTTTGTCATCTCCGGTGTCCTTGCCGGTGCGGCGGGCATGCTGCAGGTGGCGCGAGCCGGCAGCGCCAGCGCCCAGGTTGGCGAGAGTTTCACCCTCCCCGCACTCGCCGCTGCATTTCTTAGTGCCGCGGCGATCAAACCGGGACGTTTCAATGTTTGGGGCGTGCTCGTCGCCGTCCTTTTCCTTGCCGTCATCAATAGCGGCCTCAACCTCGCCGGCGTCCCGTCTTACATCAACGACTACGTCAATGGTGTCGCACTCGTCGTAGGTGTCTCGCTGGCCGTTTTCCTGGGCCGCCAGAGAGTTGGTGGATCATCTCAGTAGAAGAGTTGGGCACCCAAGGCACCGCACTCGAATGTTTAGAGTGCTCAGTAGCCAGCAACCTTGTCTTCAACAGGCTAAGTTTCCGGGTGCGTAAGTTGATGCGCACCAAACCCGCAGACGAGAGGAACGCCGTTTATGTCCGCCGCGACGATGACCACCAGTGAAGGCGATATCACGATCGAACTGTTCGAGGACGAAGCTCCTAAGACAGTTGAGAACTTCCGCAAGCTTGCCCAGGATGGCTTCTACGACGGCCTTACCTTCCACCGCGTAATTCCTGACTTCATGATTCAAGGCGGCTGCCCTGAAGGAACAGGAACTGGCGGTCCCGGCTACCAGTTCGAAGATGAGTTCAACGAGCACGCCGTTGTGCGCGGCGCGCTGGCAATGGCCAACGCCGGCCCAAACACGAACGGCTCACAGTTCTTCATCGTTACCGCCGCCGCCTGCCCTCACCTTGACGGCAAGCACACTGTTTTCGGCGAAGTTACCGGCGGAATGGATGTTGTAGACAAGATTCAAAGCGTCACCACCGATGGCCGCGACATGCCGGTAGAACCGGTTGGAATCACGCTGCTTGAAGTGGAGTAGGGTTTTGACAAGGTTCTCAGCCAAGTAGAGGAGAAGCAGATGACGACCGTTAAGCAGAGTCCAGAGTCCACCGAAGAGACCGCCCCGTCGGCCGCTTCGACGATCGACGTTATTAATCCGGCCACAGGCCAGATTGTTGGCAACGTCCCTGACCTCGGGCCTGCCGACGTGCAGGCAATGGCTGAGCGTGGCCGCGCCGTTCAGCCTGCTTGGGAGGCGCTCGGATTCGAGGGCCGCGGGAAGATTCTGCTGCGTGCTCAGAAGTGGATCATCGATCACAAGGAAGAGGTAATCGAGACGATCGTCTCCGAGACCGGCAAGACCTATGAGGACGCTCAGCTTGCTGAGATCTCCTACGGCGCTTCGGCATTCGGTTTCTGGGCCAAGCACGCGCCCGAGTACCTCGCCGACGTGAAGGTCAAGTCCGGCAGCCTGATGGTCAAGGGCAAGAAGCTGATGGTCAGCTATCGCCCGCTTGGGCTGATCGGAATTATCGGCCCTTGGAACTACCCGCTGACGAACTCCTTTGGCGACTGCATCCCGGCGATGGCTGCCGGCAACAGCGTGATCCTCAAGCCGAGCGAAGTAACTCCGCTGACCTCACTGCTTATGGCCCGCTGCCTCGACGAGTGCGGCATGCCGGCCGGCGTATTCCAAGTTGCAACCGGCCGCGGGGACACCGGTCGCGCGCTGATCGAACAGGTCGACATGATCATGTTCACCGGCTCGACGGCAACAGGGCGCAAGGTCGCAGTTACGGCTGCCGAGCGGCTGATCCCGTGCTCGCTGGAGCTTGGCGGCAAGGACCCAATGATCGTTCTGCGCGACGCCGATGTTGAGCGGGCCGCTAACGCCGCCGTCTTCTTCTCGATGCAGAACTCGGGCCAGACCTGCATCTCGACCGAGCGTGTTTACGTCGAGGCGCCTGTCTACGACGAGTTCGTCGAGAAGGTGACGGAGAAGGTCAATGCGCTGCGCCAGGGCATTAGCTCAGGCCCCGGCACGGCTGAGATCGGCGCGATGACCTTCCCGCCGCAGGTTGACATCGTTGAGCGGCACGTCAACGAGGCAGTTGCCAGCGGCGCCAAGGTTCTGACCGGCGGCAAGCGCGGCAGCGGCCCCGGCGACTTCTTCGAGCCGACAGTGCTGGTTGATGTTGACCATTCGATGACGGCGATGAATGAGGAGACCTTCGGGCCGACTCTGCCGATCATGAAGGTCGATGACGCCGAGGAGGCAATCCGCCTCGCCAACGACAGTGAGTTTGGGCTCGGTGCTTCGGTCTTCACGCGCGACGTTGCTCGCGGTGAGGAGATCGCCAAGCGCGTTCAAGCAGGCGCTGTCTGCGTCAACGACGCGATGCTCAACTACGTTGCTCTGGAGCTGCCGATGGGCGGCGCCAAGACTTCCGGAATCGGCTCGCGCCATGGCGCCGGTGGAATCCGCAAGTTCTGCCAGCAGCAGTCGATCCTCGTCTCGCGCCTGCACCCCAAGCGCGACGTCCACATGTTCCCTTACACCGAGAAGACGACCAACCGTCTCGGCAAGCTCTTCACCTTCCTGTACGGCCGCGGCAACCGCGACTAAGCGCTCGGGCTGCTCGACGCACGCACAGCCAGCTTCGTTGGCACGTAACGGTTCGTAATTGGCTCGTCGGGTTCGTCGACCAGCTTGAGCAGCATCTCGACGCCACCACTGCCGATTGCGGCGGGGTCGAGCGCGAGCGAGGTCAGACTAGGCGTGCTCGCCGCTGCTGAAGCGCTGTCGCTGCAGGCCGCAAGCATCAGATCACCTGGGACGCTGAGGCCTAGTTCCCGTGCCGCCGATAGCGCGCCGAGGCCGAGGCCGTCGATCGGGGCGAAGATCGCGTCCGGCGGGTGGGGCGCTGAAAGCAACTCGAGCGCCGCTTCGCGGCCGGCAGTTTCGGAGTAGTCGGCGACCGGCTTCGATTGAATCGGTTCGCAGGCACGAGCTGCGCACCATTGCTCGTAACCGGCGGTCATGTCGATTGCGAATGAGTTGACTCGTTCGAGGCCAATCAACGCGATCCGCTTTGCGCCCTGAGCTGCGAGGTGGTCCAGCGCTGTGATCGCACCGCTGCGGTGGTCGTTGTCGATCCACGGCGTTTCTGGGTAGTCCTGATCGCGCCCGGCGGTGACGATTGGGATTCCCTGCTGACGCGCCGCTGCAAGCGCCTCGTCGCCGGGTTCGGGATCGATCGCGATCATTCCGTCGGCGCTGAGATCCTGCGGCGCACCTTCGCCGCTGATCCCTGGGATCGTTACCAGCGCGACGCCGTGCTCGAGCGCCGTCGCGGTAGCTGCGTTGAGCAGCCGCGTGAAGTAATCGAACTCGATAAACGCCGCCGCCCTTTCGCCTGGCAGCGACACCTTCAGTGCGATCAGCCCGTAGCGACCGCTGCCAAGGCTCCGCGCATTTGCAGATGGGCGATATCCGAGGCTGCGCGCGACCTCTTGGACGTGTGCGCGCGTTGCGTCGGCGATCCGACCCTTGCCGTTCAGAACGTGAGAGACAGTCGTGATCGAAACGTCAGCCGCAGCAGCAACCTCGGTGATTCGTGGCCGTCGCGCGGGCGGCGTAGGAGCGCCGATTTTTGTTGACATTGGGGGGAGCGTCTGACAGTCTGAATAGAGAACTTGCAAAAACGTTTTGGCAACCTACCACGAAAGGCACCAAATGGGAAGCAACCAGCCAGAAGATCGAACAATGTGGACAAGTCTCCTGCACGCCGGCCTGATCGGTTCGTTCATGCGATTTCCGCACGTCCCAGCAGATGCTTCAGAGCTCAAAGCAGCCGGAGCAAAGGCCGCTATCTACGGGATCCCGTTCGATGCGACCAACATCAGCCGAACCGGCGCCAACTACGGCCCGCGCGGCATCCGCGAGGTCTCCTGCCAGTTCCTCTCCTACAACGCAATGTTTGATTTCGATCTGATTGACGAGCTGGCTCCAGTTGACTGCGGCGACTGCGACGTAATCCTCGCCAACGCCGAGCGCACGTTTGAGAACGCACAGGCCGACATCGGCCAGATCCTGGCCGCCGGCGCGCTGCCAGTCACGTTCGGTGGCGACCACTCGATTTCGATCCCTGCTGTTCGCGCCGTACGCGAAGTCAACGATGACCCCGGGTTGATCCTCGTTGACACCCATCTCGACACTGCCCCCGACGTAGGTGGCGAACTGCTGAACCACTGCTGCCCGATTACGCGCGCCGTGGATGCTGGCTTCGACCCGAAGAAGATCGCGCTCGTCGGAATCTCCGGCTGGATGAACCCGCGGACAGAGATCGAGTACTGCCGCGAACAGGGCATCACGGTGATTTGGCTCGAGGACATTTGGGAGCACGGGACCGCGTGGGCGATCAACAAGGCGCTCGAGGTTGCTGGCGCATCGAGCGACGGCCACTACCTCTCGTTCGACGTCGACAGCCTTGATGCTGCCCACGCCCCAGGCACCTGCTGCCCAACGCCGGGCGGTCTAACCAGCCGCGAAGCGATCGAGATCGTCCGCGGCGTAAGCGCAAACGGACTTCTCGGTGTGGATGTCGTCGAAGCGGCTCCGAGCCTCGATGCGACGCCAGCAACCTCACTGATCGCAGGGCGAATCGCGGTCGAAGCTATGGCCTTCCATGCTGGAGCCGGAAAGTAACGACGTGACCGAAGTCCTTCTCGCCCAGCTCACGCCAGTGCCTGGGGATTTGGCGGCCAACGCAGCCGAGATCGCCGCGACTCTCGGCGCCAATCGCGAGGTCGAACTGGCGGTCTTCCCTGAGATGTTCCTCGGGGGCTACGACCTCGGTCGCATCGGCGAGACCGCTGTAGAGCTGGAAGGAGATGAAGTCGCAGTGGTTTGCGGTGCGGCGAAAGGCTCGAATACCGCGGTGATCGTCGGTGCCGCGGAGAGCTGCGGCGACGGGGTCGCTAACTCGCTGCTGGCAATCGATAGCGACGGCGAGATCGTCGCCGTGCATCGCAAGACGACGCTCTGGGGCGTCGAGCAGGAGGCCTTTGTGGCGGGCGAGAGTTTGACAATCGTTGAGCTCGCTGGTCGCAAAGTTGGGCTGATGCTCTGTTACGAAGTCGAGTTCCCTGAGATTGCTAGGGCACTGGCCGTGGCCGGTGCCGAGCTGCTCGTAACTGCTTCGGCAAACATGGCCCCCTATTACGACGACCACGAGCTGGCCTCGCGCGCACGGGCTCTGGATAACCGCCTCTGCCACATCTACGTGAACCGCTGCGGTTCCGAGAACGGGTTGGACTTTGTCGCCGGCACGAGGCTGATCGATAACGAGGGCCAGGTTGTCGCCGCGGCCGATGGGGCCGATCCGCAGGTCGTTGTCGCCGAGCTGCCAGGAGGGACTGTCGCCGAGGGCCCCGCCGACTACTTAAGTCACCTCCCGTCGGTGACCAGCGTCACAGCCGCCAACTAGAGCTGCCAGCTAACCGGCCTCGCCGAGGCATTCGCTGATCGTCGCCTGATCAACGCCAGCGCCGCTTAAGACTTCCTCGGTGTGTTCGCCGAGGCGAGGAGCAGCAGGGCTTGTCCGTGACGGCGTCTGCGAGAAGTGGATCGCTGGTCCGAGCGTGCGGATCGTCCCCGCGGTTGGGTGCTCCACCTCGGCAAGAACGCCGGCCGCCAGCATTGATGGGTCGGCCATCAGGTCGGTTAGGTCCTGCACCGCTGCGCATGGAACACCGCGGGCCTCGAGCGGCTCGAGCCATTCGTCGCGGGTGCGAGAGGCGACCCGCTCTGAGAGCAGTGGGATCAAGACGTCACGGTTCTCGACGCGTGACGGGTTGCCGCTGAAGCGGGGATCTTCGGTCAGCTCCTCAATCTCAAGAACCTCGCAGAGGCCCGCCCAGTTGGCGTCGGATACGACCGCGATTGCTAGCCACTTGCCATCCGAAGCCTCAAACGCTTGGTAGGGGATTGTGTCGTCGAAGGCCGGCAGTTCCATCGTCTCTGGATCGCAGATCACGCGGTAGGCCTGGGCGGTCAGGATCGCCTCAAGCAGCGAAACGTCAATTCGTTGACCCTTGCCGGTTCGCTCGCGCACGTAGAGCGCGGCCAGAATTCCTTGGACTCCTTGGGCGGCGGCGTAGGTGTCGGCGACCGTGATGCAGGCAAGGCGTGGCTCGCCGTCCTGCGTTCCCTGCCGTGAGAGGACGCCAGTTAGGGCCTGGAGGATCAGATCCAGCGCAGGCTTGCGGCCCAACTCCTCGGCCGGCCCGAAGCCTGAGATTGAGCAATAGATCATGCGCTCGTTTGACCCGCGCAGGTCGGCTTCGCCGATGCCGATCCGCTCGGCGACTCCGGGGCGGAAATTCTCGACCACGATGTCGGCAGTTTCGACAAGCTTCGCGGCGGCCGTGCGGCCAGCATCGGTTTTAAGGTCGAGCACGACGCTGCGCTTGCCGCGGTTTAGCGCCATGAAGTTCATTCCCTCGCCGCCAAGGAAGGGAGGGCCAAAGTGGCGAGCATCGTCGCCGCCCGGCGACTCCACCTTGATCACCTCGGCGCCAAGATCGGCGAGCACCATCGTGCACAGTGGCCCGGCAAATAGCCGCGTGAAGTCAACGACTTTGAGGCCCTCGAGAGGGGTACCGATTGAGCTGCCTGTCATCAGAACACAGTCCTTGCTGGTTTGTTGGGTGATTTGGCTTCGTCTTTCAAGATCGTGAGCATCTCTGCGTGAGCACGCTCGCCAAGCAGCTCTTTCGCTAGCTCGCTCTGCTCGAACAGCGTTAGCGCCTGATCGAGCGATGTTGGCAGCGGTGGCAGATCGCTCTGCGAGTAGGCATCACCGGTTGTGATCGGCGGTGGCGTCGCACCGCGCTCCAGCCCGCTCAGCCCGGCGATGATCTGCGCAGCTAGTGGAAGGTAAGGATTGGCGTCTGAAGCGGCATCGCGCTGCTCGATCCGTGAGACGGCTTCGCTCTCAGTGATCACGCGCAGCGCGACGGTGCGGTTGTCGCCCCCCCAGCAGACTGCGGTGGGACAGAACGAATGGTCGTCGCGGCGGAGGTAGGCGCGCGAGGTCGGCGATCCAAGCACCGTCATCTCAGCCATCGCTTCAAGCAGGCCAGCGAGGTACGACTGCCCGTCGGCGCTCATCTCGTCTGTATCCGGGGCCCAGAAGCGGTTCTGCTCCCCCGTCCAGAGGCTCTGGTGGAAGTGCATGCCGCTGCCTGAGTTCTCTGGCCACGGTTTGGCGTCGAAGCTAATCCCATACCCAGCGCCCTCTGCGATCTCACGCGCCCAGGACCGCAGCAGGATGATCTGGTCGGCGGCAGCGAGCGCGTCGCCGTGGTGCAGGTTCACCTCGAACTGACCGCCGCCGTATTCGCAGTTGCTCGCCGTCACCGGCACGCCGTTGTTGCGGAGCGCACGGATCGGGCGCAGCACCGGTTCATAACGCTCGCCAGCGACGATTCCATACTGCTCGATCGTGTCGAAGACCGGACGGCCGGTTTTCGGGTCGCTAAGGAAGAACTCCAGCTCGGCGGCGGCAATTATGCGCGAGTCGATCGAGGCGGCCTTCGCGATCGCGCGGCGGAGCACTGAGCGAGTGCACCAGGGGCTCTCCGAACCGTCCGGGCCGACGAGGTCGCAGAGCGCGAGCTGGCCAG
>JBIHZY010000013.1:0-16993 GCA_044240185.1 Solirubrobacteraceae bacterium | reverse complement strand
CTCGTTACGACTTTGACGAAGAAGATGAGCGAAGACCTGACCGATTACCTCCTTGAGATGGGTGTTCGCGTCCGCTATCTGCACAGCGACGTTGACACGCTCGAGCGAATTCAGATCATCCGCGATCTGCGGCTAGGAGAGTTCGACGTGCTCGTTGGGGTGAACCTGCTGCGCGAGGGGCTCGACATTCCTGAGGTTTCGCTGGTCGCGATTCTCGACGCCGACAAGGAAGGTTTCCTGCGCGGTGCGACCTCGCTGATTCAAACGATCGGTCGGGCTGCGCGCCACGTTGACGGCACCGTGCTGATGTACGCCGACCGTGAAACCGACTCGATGAAGACGGCGATCTCGGAAACCAACCGTCGCCGTGAGATTCAGCTCGCCCACAACGAGCGCTACGGGATCACTGCTGCTTCGATCACGAAGGGCGTCAGCGATATCGCCGAGTTCCTCCAGGCCGAAAGTAAAACGCCGAAGAAGGGCCGACGCGGCGCCAAGTTCGACGCCAGCGATCATGCGCCCGACGAGATCGAGAAGGCAATCGTGACGCTCGAGGAGGAGATGCTCGCCGCAGCCGAGGAACTGCGCTTCGAACACGCCGCCCGCCTGCGCGACGAACTACGCGACCTGAAGCGCCAGATGGACGGCCTGGAAGCCGCTGGACTCCGGCCCGAACCGGCTACAGACTGAAGCCGCGGGGGCTAATATTCGCCCTGCGATGCGCGCCACGATCATTGCGGCGCTAACTGCGCTCTGCTTCTGCGCCTTAGTGCAGCCATCTGCAGCAGCGCTGCCGCAGCGCTTTTTCGGCGTGACCGGAAACGGCCCGCTCGATGGGGCTGGAGTCGACCTTGTGCAAGAAACGTCGGTAATGCGCACCAATGGCGTTCGAACGCTTCGGCTCTCGATCGAGTGGCCGATCCTGCAGCCCTATGCGAACTTCGCCGACGTGCCGCCGGCTGAACTAGCGCGCTTTGTCGATGTCGACGGCATCCCGACCGATTTCGCCGCTACCGATGAACGGATCAAGGCTGCTGCAATTAACGATCTAGAGGTTCTGGCGCTTGTCCTGCGATCCCCGAATTGGGCAGCAAAAGAGCCGGGTGAGTATCTGTCGGTACCGCGCGACCCGCGCGCGTACGGTCGCTTTCTCTCTGTGTTAGTTGGTCGCTACGGGCCGAAGGGCAGCTTTTGGGCCGAGAACCCGCTCGTCCCACGCCGGCCGCTGCGCCATTTTCAGATCTGGAACGAGCCGAACCTCAAGCATTTCTTTCCGGTCGCGAACTGGGTACCGACATATGTGGCGCTGCTGCGCGCTTCATACAAGGCGATCAAGGCAGCCGACCCAGGAGCAACGGTTGTGACTGCCGGGATGCCGAACTTTGTCTGGAGCGATTACGAAAAGCTCTTCAAGGCAGGTATGCGCGCGCAAGGCTATTTCGACGTGATCGCCGTCCATCCGTACACAGACAACCCCGCGGGGTGCATCACGATCTTGGGGCGAGTGCGCCGCGTGCTCGATTCCCACGGCGCCCGCCAGCGGCCCATCTGGGTGACGGAGACAGGCTGGCCGTCGGCTCGAGGCAAGGCGAAGGTGCTGCCCCAACATCGAAACTGGATCACGAGCCAAAGCGGGGAAGCTGCCAGAGTCGACGGCGCCTACCGTGCCTACGCAGCGAACGCGAAACGGCTGAAGTTGGAGCGCGCCTACTGGTACACCTGGATCAGTCGCGACAGCGGAAGCACTGACGCCTGGGAGTACGCCGGTTTGAGGACAGTTGATCGCAGTGGTCGCTTTATTGACAAGCCAGCGCTCGCTGCATTTCGTAACGTCGTGCGCTCACTCACCAAGAACGGGCGTTAGCTGGCGGAGCTCCGCCGCGAACCGGCTACCGATTGAGGTCGCGCGGGCTAGGCTTGCGCAATGAGTGATTTGCCTGCAGCAGACCCAAATGACAGCCGTAGCGAAGCGCTGGCGAGAATCGAGACGACTGAGCGTGCATTGGAAGAGCTGGCGGCCAGCGTCCGTTCGAAGACGGCCGAGCTTCAGGAGCAGCTTGGCCAGGTCCGTCTGAGCGTGATTGAGATGCACTCCCACGCCGTATCGCGGCCAACGCCAGCCGCCGAGCCGGAAGCCGGGGGAGATGCTCCTGAGGGCAGCACGGAAGGCGCGCGGCTCGTGGCGCTCGACCTGATCGGCCGCGGGATCTCGACTGAGCAGGCCAAAGACCGCCTGCGCGAAACATTCCCAGGAGTTGACGCCGACGCGGTCTTGCGCGCAGTAGGCGCAACTCCAGACGCCTGATTGCGTTGTGACGAACGTGCGTGCCTTTACGACACTGCTCGCTGCCGCCGCGACGGCAGCACTCTTCGCAGCGCCGGCGCAGGCCGCGTCAATCTCGCCATCCTTCTTTGGCGTGATGGCGAATGGCCCGCTCGACGGGCCCGGCGTTGATCTCGTCAACGAAGGGGCTGTGATGAAGGCCAACGGCGTCGGGACGATTCGACTGCCGGTGCAGTGGCCCCTGCTGCAGCCCTACGCAAGCTTCGCGCAGATTCCAGAGAGCACCCACCAATACTTCACCAACGTCGGCGGTATCCCAACCGACTTTTCGACCACCGACGCCCAGATCGCCGCTGCGGCGCGGAATAAGATTGACGTGACCGCCTTGGTGCTGCGTTCTCCAGCGTGGGCCGCCCTGAAGCCCACCGAGGTTTTCTCACCGCCGCGTGAGCCAGCAGCATACGGCCGCTTTCTGAAGACGCTGATCAGCCGCTACGGCCCGAAAGGCAATTTCTGGTCAGCCAACCCTTCGCTGCCAAAGCGGCCGCTACGCAACTTTCAGATTTGGAATGAGCCAAGTCTGAGCCGATATTTCCCCGTCACACCTTGGGCGCCGGCATATGCCAAATTGCTGCGTGCCTCCTACACGGCTGTAAAGGCTGCTGATCCCGGTGCGAAGGTGATCACGGCCGGTCTGCCGAATTTCTCCTGGCGCGATTACGCCACGCTCTTCAAGGCTGGGATGAAACCGCGGGGTTACTTCGACGCGATCGCCGTCCATCCGTTCACCGGCACGGCAGATGGCAGCGTCAAGATCCTTAGCTTCGTGCGAGCCGTGCTCGATTCCAACGGCGCGCGCACGGCGCCGCTGTGGGTGACGGAGATCTCCTGGCCTTCAGGCCGCGGCAAGGCCGACGCGAACCAGAGCTGGGTCACGACCGAGGCGGGCGAGGCGTTGAAGGTCGATCAGGTCTATCGCGCCTACGCGAAGAGCGCTAAGCGGCTGAAGCTGGCCCGTGCCTACTGGTACAACTGGGTCAGTAGCGACAGCGGAAACCAAGACGCTTTCGAATATGCGGGCCTGCGACGTGTCGGCCCGGGCGGAAGCTTTGAGAGCAAGCCCGCTCTGGCCGCGTACCGCAAAGTCGCTCAAGCTCTGACGCGCTAGCCAACCAGGCGCTACGGGCGCAGGCGCGGCCGCTAGCGGCCAATAGACTTGCCTCAATGGCATCAGTCAACTCAATCGTCGTCTCCGGCGCCCGCGAGCACAACCTCAAAGACATCTCGCTCGAGCTGCCGCGCGACTCTCTCGTTGTCATCACTGGTCTCTCTGGATCGGGAAAATCATCGCTCGCCTTCGACACGATCTACGCCGAGGGGCAGCGGCGTTACGTCGAGTCGCTGAGCGCTTACGCGCGCCAGTTCCTTGGCCAGATGGACAAGCCCGACGTCGATTCGATCGAAGGCCTCTCCCCGGCAATTTCAATTGACCAGAAGACGACCTCGCGCAACCCGCGCTCAACGGTCGGAACGGTAACTGAGGTCTACGACTACCTGCGCCTGCTGTGGGCCCGCGTTGGTCATCCACATTGCTACAAGTGCGGCGCGCCGATCGCCGGTCAGTCGGCCGACCAGATCATCGACCAAGTGACGGAGCTCGCTGAGGGAACGCGGCTAATTGTGATGGCGCCACTGATTCGTGATCGCAAAGGCGAATACGGAAAGCTCTTCGAAGGGCTGCGCGCCGATGGTTATGCCCGCGTCAAAGTTGACGGTGAGTTGCGGATGCTCGATGAGGAGATCGAGTTAGACCGCAAGTTCAAGCATTCGATCTCGGTCGTCGTCGACCGGCTCGTAATCCGCGAAGGGGTCCGTAAGCGGCTCGCCGATTCGATCGAAACCGCGGTCGCGCTCGCGGGCGGCATCGTTGAGGTCGAAACGGCGCCGGAGAAAGGGGAGGGCGAGCTAATGACCTTCTCCGAGAGCTTCGCCTGCCTCAAGTGTGGCGTCTCCATGCCCGAGCTGGAGCCGAGGATCTTCTCCTTCAACTCGCCGCACGGCGCCTGTGAACGCTGCACCGGGCTCGGCTCGCAGATGGAGATCGACGAAGAGTTGATCGTCCCCGACCCTTCGCTCTCGATCGCGGCCGGCGCGCTGGCGCCGTGGGCGGCGAGCAGCTCCAACTACTACGAGCAGATCACGCAGGCGCTGGCGGCGGAATACGACGTTGACATGTCTGTGCCGTGGGAATCCCTGACCAAGATCGAGCGCGACTACTTCCTTCACGGCACCGGTAAGAACGCAGTCGAGGTGACGTACCGCAACCGCTACGGCCGCACTCGCTCCTATTCAACCCGCTTCGAGGGAATCATCCCGAACCTTGAGCGCCGCTACCGCGAAACCGATTCCGAGGCGATGCGCGAGCGGATCGAGGAGTTCATGGCTGTCGCTGCCTGCCCAGCCTGTGAGGGCTCGAGGCTGCGGCCGGAGTCGCGTGCTGTGCTGGTCGGCGGGATGGCGATCAACGAGTTCACCTCGCTCTCGGTGCGCCGAGCGCTGAAGTGGGTCGATGAGGTCGAACTGACCGAAACTGAGTCGCACATTGCTCGCCTGATCATGCGCGAGATCTCGGAGCGGCTTAGCTTCCTCGAGAACGTCGGAATTGGCTATCTGTCGCTGGATCGGGCGGCCGCCACGCTTTCGGGCGGCGAGGCCCAGAGAATCCGCCTAGCGACGCAGATCGGCTCAGCCCTCGTAGGAGTGCTTTATGTGCTCGATGAGCCCTCAATCGGTCTCCATCAGCGCGACAACGGCAAGTTGATCAAGACACTCGAGAATCTGCGCGACCTCGGCAACACGGTGCTGGTCGTGGAACACGACGAGCAGACGATGCGTGCCGCCGACTGGCTCGTCGATATGGGGCCAGGAGCCGGCGAACACGGAGGCCAGATCGTCGCTCAAGGGACGGCCGCGAAGGTTGAGAAGAGCAAGCGCTCGTTGACCGGCCAATTCCTCGCTGGCACGGTGCAGATTGAAGTGCCCGCGACGCGGCGCAAGCCGAACGGCGTTGTCGAGGTTCGGGGTGCCCGCCAGCACAATCTGCGCGACATCAACGTGCAGTTTCCGCTCGGCGTCTTCACAGTCGTGACCGGCGTCTCCGGCTCCGGCAAGTCAACGCTCGTCAACGAGGTCCTCTTCAAGTCGGTTGCAAACCGACTTCACCGCGCACGTCAGCGGCCGGGCGCGCACGAGCAGGTGCTCGGGCTCGAGCAGCTCGACAAGATCATCCAGGTCGACCAATCGCCGATCGGCCGCACGCCGCGCTCCAACCCGGCCACCTACACAGGCCTCTTCGACGTTATCCGCGACCTCTTCTCGAAGACGCCGGAGGCGCGGGCGCGCGGCTACAAGGCAGGACGCTTCTCGTTCAACGTCAAGGGCGGCCGTTGCGAGGTCTGCCGCGGCGACGGGCAGATAAAGATTGAGATGCACTTTCTGCCCGACGTATACGTGCCCTGTGAGCAGTGCCACGGCAAGCGATACAACAAGGAGACGCTCGAGGTCCGCTTCAAGGGAAAGACGATCGCCGACGTGCTCGACATGCCGGTCGAGCAGGCGCTTGAGTTCTTCGTTCACATCCCGAAGGTTCACCGCCGGCTGCAGACGCTAAGCGACGTCGGGCTCGGCTACCTGCGACTAGGGCAGCCAGCGACGACGCTATCGGGGGGAGAAGCACAGCGCGTCAAGTTGGCAACCGAGCTCTCGAAGATCGCGACCGGCAGGACGCTCTACATCCTCGACGAGCCAACGACCGGCCTTCACTTTGCAGACGTTCAACGACTGCTTGAGGTGCTCCACCGATTGGTTGATTCGGGCAACTCTGTCGTCGTGATCGAGCACAACCTTGACGTGATCAAGACGGCAGATCGGGTTATCGACATGGGTCCTGAGGGCGGCGACGAAGGCGGCATCGTTGTGGCTGAGGGGACACCGGAGCAGGTGGCTGGCACGGCTGGTTCTCACACCGGAGGCTTCCTCGCCGAGCTGGTCGTGCCATCGAAGCCGGGCAGCAAGGCTAAAACCGCCGGCAAGGCAAGCGCGAAAAAGAAGCCTGCCCCGCGTCGCACCAAGGCGGCCGATCGCGCTGCGAAAGCCGCGGCCTAGGGCGCCGGATGGCCGCTGAGAAGCTGACGGCCGAGATGGCTCGGCTCTGGGCCGTCAAGTGGCGTTGGTACGAGCGTGACTCGCTTCCATGGAGGCGCTTCCTAATCCATCGTGAGATGGCTAAACGGGGCGCATTCGCTCGTTGGCCGCTGCAGGGCGAGCCGCTCGAGCTGTTCCGCCAAGGCAGGCTTGAGGTGGGCGAGGGAACACTGTTCGAGCCGGGCGTTTGGCTGACCGGCGGCGACGCCGGGAGGATCACAATCGGCAAGGGCGTATTCCTCAACCAGCTTGTGATGGTCGCCGCGCTGGAGTCGGTCACAATTGGCGACCACTGCATGGCCGCCAACGGCTGCATGATCACCGACGCCGACCATCGCTTCGATCATCCGAGGACGCCGATCACACACCAAGGCTTCAAGCACAAAGGCGCGACGACGGTTGGCGACAACGTTTGGCTCGGTGCAAACTCCGTCGTCACCGGCGGAGTGACGATCGGCGCGCGATCGGTGATCGGCGCGGGCAGCGTCGTCACGAGCGACATTCCCTCCGGTGTGATCGCCGCCGGCGCTCCAGCGCGGGTCTTGCGCGAGATCGAGTTTTCAGACGCGGATTGAGTGCCCGTTAGCTCTCGCTGCGGAAGGCGGTCAGCTCGTCGTGATCGATTGAATAGCCATGCTCAGGCCCCGGGAACGAGCGGTCACGGACATCGTCAGCAAAAGCGCTCACGCCGTCGACCATCTCGTCGAGAATGTTGGCGTAGCGCTTGACGAAGCGTGCCCCCAGCCCTTCGCGGATGCCGAGCAGATCATGGAAAACGAGCACTTGACCGTCGACGCCGCCGCCTGCTCCGATGCCGATCACCGGGACTGAGATCTGCGGCATGATTTCGGCCGCAAGTTCAGACGGAATTGCTTCGAAGACGATCGAGAAGCAACCAGCCTGTTCCAACGCGATCGCTTGGTCACGGATTAGTAGCGCTTGCTCGGCCGTCTTTCCTTGCGCGCGGTAGCCGCCGAGCGCGGTCGAGGTCTGAGGAGTAAGCCCAACATGGCCCATGACGGGGATCCCGGCATTGCTGATCGCGCGGGCACGAGCAACCGACGTCGGGCCGCCGCCTTCGAGCTTGACGGCGGCACAGCCAGCCTCCTTGACGAAGCGCAGCGCCGTTGTCACAGCCTGTTCGTCGCTGACTTCGTAGGAGCCGAAGGGAAGGTCGCCGACAAGGAATGGCGAGCTGAGGCCACGACGGGCTGCCTTCGCGAGCATCAGGATCTCGTCGAGCTCGACCGGGACGGTTGAGTCGTAGCCGAGCACAGTCATCGCGCCGGAATCGCCGACGAGCACGATGTCAACGCCGGCCTTCTCGGCTGCGAGCGCGCTGGGGTAGTCGTAGGCCGTGACCATCACGATCGGCTCGCCAAGCCGCTTCATCTCTGCGAGGCGGGGCAGCGTCATCGGCAGGCTCGAAGCGTCGGCAGGGATTTCGATTCGGTTTGGCATCGTGGACATTCTCTGCTCCTTCTCTAATGGTCGACGCCGCCTAAATGTTGGCGGTCGCCGCCTCTCGATTGGCAATTACGGTCAAGTTGTCGATCAGTCGGACTCCGTCAACCGTTGCGGCGCAGGCGATCAGCAGCGTGCCGCTGAGCTGGCGGGCCGGCTGCAGGGTCGAAGGGTCAGTGATCGCGAAGTACTCCGCAGTTATCCCCGCGGCGTGTAGGCGCTCGAGGCCGGCGGCAGCGGCGGCCTCGGGCGAAGCGGCGCTGCCGTCGCTAATTGCGTTAGCGGCAGCCTCCAGTGCAGCCGGAATCGCAAGCGACTGCTCGCGCCCAGAGGCCGAGAGGCGAGCGTTGCGGCTCGAAAGCGCGAGCCCGTCTTCGTCGCGAACCGTGTCGGCGGTAACAATTTCTACCGGGAGCTGAAGATCGCTCACGAAGCGCCGCACGACCAGCGCCTGCTGCGCGTCCTTCGCGCCAAAATATGCGACGTTGGGTCCAACAATGTTGAGCAGAATCGTGACGACCGTCGCCATCCCATCGAAGTGGCCAACGCCGCGCTCTTGCCCTTCGAGCGTTTCCGTCAGCGGCCCGCGCACGTGGACGCTGCTGGCAAAGTCGGCTGGGTAGATCTCTTCGACGCTTGGGGTGAAACAGATCGTCGCTCCGGCAGCGGCGGCCGACTTCACGTCGCCCTCTTCGTTTCGTGGGTACTGCTCAAGGTCGGCGGCCTGATTGAACTGCGACGGGTTAACAAAGATCGAGACAACGACAACGTCGTGCTCGCTGGCGGCGCGCTCTATCAGCGCACAATGACCGCTGTGCAGAGCACCCATCGTTGGAACGAAGCCAACCGTCGCCCCGTCGGCGCGGCGCGCAGCAATCGCATCCCTCAGTTCGGGGACTGTTCGAATCGTTTGAACGATGCGTTCTGTCATTTCGGTCCAGTTCCCTAACGAGATACCGGTCGCGCATTAAGTGGTGTTTCGTCTACCAACTTCGACTGCCATTACACGGTCCGCACCCGAGGGTTACGGCCACAGGCCAAAAGGTAGCAGTGAGCCCCCGCAGATAGCATCAATCGTTGTGAATACGGGCGCATCTGGAGAAGATCGGGCGATTGCCCTCGAAAGCCTCTGTGCACAGGCCGGCGGCTGCGAACTCTGCCCTCAGCTTGTTGCCAGCCGTAGCCAGGTCGTGTTTGGCTCCGGCAACGCCGATGCGCAGCTGATGTTTATCGGCGAAGCACCGGGCGCAAGTGAGGATCGTGACGGCGTCCCGTTCGTTGGCGCATCGGGCAAACTGCTCGGCGATCTGCTGACTGGGATCGGGACTTCGCGCGACGAGGTCTACATCGCGAATGTGCTGAAGTGCCGGCCGCCGGATAACAGGGATCCGCGAAGCGACGAGATCGCCAACTGCTCCTCCTTCCTGCGCGGCCAGATCGAACTAGTCGAACCGATTGTCGTCGTTACGCTTGGCAACTTCGCGACCAAGTTGCTGCGTGAGGATGACGAGGGGATCACTGCGATCCATGGCCAAGCCGAGCTCTGTTCGTTTGGCCAGCGCACGGCTTGGCTCTATCCCGTCTTTCATCCCGCCGCGGCGCTCTACCGACGACCAAACCTGGAGCTGCTGCGCGAAGATTTCGCTCGGCTACCGCAGATGATTGCCGACGGCGCGCCTCAGCAGGTCACGGCGGTCGTACTCAAATCGGAGCCGGCGCCCGGCCAGGAGACGCAGCCCGCGCCAAAGGCTGGCGCTCCTCAGCTCGATCTGTTCTGAGCACGCCGGAGCGCTGTGAGCAGCATCTCATTGCGCTTGCTGTCGCGACCCACCGCCGCCCGCAGTTTGAAGGTCAATGCCTGCGTACGGTCGTCGCGTTCCAAGGCAAGAGCACCTAGCTGCCGTCCAATCACCTCACGTCGGCGGCTGGCCTGAAGATCTAGGCGTTGCTGCTCGATCACTCCCACGCTTGTGTGCGCGCCGCTGTGGACCAGGGCGACCGCTGGGTCGAAGACGGTCGGGATTCCCTGAGCCCGCGCTCGAAGGCAGAGGTCGAGGTCTTCAGCGAAGAGGAAGTGATCGGCGTTAAACGGCCCGAGCTCGCGCAGCAACGAGGTCGGCGCGGCGAGGCAAGCGCCTATCGCCCAGCCGACTTCGATCGGCTGGCTCGAACGGAACGGTTGCAGTCGGTTGCGCAGGACTGCGGGGAGGAGCCGCGGAACGGTCAGCGCCGCTAGATAACCGTCGCGGCCGCCAGGCAGCGGATGGGCGCTGTCCTGGACCGAGCGATCATCGTTCAACAGCTTCGGCGCGATCAGCGCTCTTCTGCCGCCGGCGATTGCAGCGAGCCGCGAAAGGCCGTCGTCGATCAGCAGCGAATCCGGATTGAGAAGAATCGTCACCGCTTCGTTTATCAGCTCGATTGCCGCGTTATTGGCAGCTCCATAGCCGGGGTTGCCGTCCATCACGATTACCTCGGCGCCCCAGGCGCTCGCCACTTCTGCGCCGTCATCGGATGAGCCGCTGTCGACGCAGATGACGCGCGGGCGGCTCGTGAGATGAGTGTCGATTGAGCTGAGCAGCGCTTGTAGCTCGCGACTCGAGTTGTGGAGCACAATCGAGATCGCGAAGGTCATCGGCCTAGCCCTGCGGCGTCAGCCAAGACTGCCCGCAGCGACGCGGCAGCGCTGGCCCAGCTCAGCCCGCTAACTGCCTCGCGGGCCTGAGCGCCGATTCGGTCGCGAAGAGTTGCGTCGCCGCTGATCAGCACCAGCGCCTTGGCGAGCGCGCCGGCGTCGCCAACGGGGAAGGTCAGTGCGGCGTCGCCGAGAGTCTCATGGAAGACCGGCAGGTCACTGATAACGCTTGGCACGCCGTGCACAGCTGCCTCCACCGGCGGCAGGCCAAAACCTTCGAGCCGGGAAGGCATCACAAGCGCGAGCGCGCCCTCGTACCAGCCAGCGAGCTGCTCGTCGCTCTGACGGCCGATCAGGCGGATACCGGCGACGCCCTCCAGCTCGCTTGCAAGTCTGCCCTCGCCAACGACGATCAGCGGTGCGGTTAGTCCTGCGCTGCGGGCGATTGGGATTGCCGCTGCCAGCGTGTCGATCCCCTTGCGTGGTTCAAGTGCGCCGACATAGAGCAGGTAAGGGTTTGAGCTGCCGAGGCCTATCTCCGTGCTGGCCGCGACGCTGACGGGAGCCGATGGCGCTGCCCGGATCACCGTTAGCTGGTCGCTTGCCACCGGCCAGCCGGCGCCGATTATGTCGGCCGCTGTCGCGTCGCTGTCCACCACAACGCGGGCTGCCCGCTCGGCAAGTCGACGCGGCCGGGCGGCTTTGAGCCAACGCTGCTCGTATGAGGTGAAGTCGTCAGGACGAAGCTCGAATGAAAGATCGTGGACTGTGAGTACGTACGGCGTGCGGCGCCCACAGGCAACCGGCGCCGGCGCTGGGAGCCAGCAAACATCGGCGCCGCCGGCGAGTTTTTCGAGCCGCGGACGGCCGGTGAGGGCCGAGGCGGCGAAGAGCGGCTTCGATGAAAAGCGAGTCCGGCGTAGCTCTATTCCAGTTGGCACTTCGACTTGACGATCTCCCGGCACCACCGCGACCCATTCGTCATCGCCGAAGTCGGCCGCAAGTGCGCCCAGCATCTCTTCGAGGTATCGCGCGATCCCGCGGCCTTGGCCGAGGTGGCGCGCGTCAATTGCAACTCGCATCAACAGAGCAAGTTAGATCATTCGTGGCGGGCGACCGCATGCTGCTTCGCGTCGGCAGCGCAGGTAGTGTTACCAGCTCGATGTACGCAATTCCCGCCACACAGAACCTGCGCGTCGCGCTAGTCCACGATTTCTTGCTCGATCTGCGCGGAGCAGAGCGTGTTTTCCTGCAGCTTTGCGCGATCTTTCCGCAGGCCGACATCTTCACGGCCGTCTACGACCCGGTAGGCACGCAAGGCCGCTTTGAGGATCGCAATGTGATCACCTCGGGCCTACAGAGGCTGCGGCCAACCGCCCGCAACTTCCGCCCGCTGTTGCCTTTCTACCCGGCAGCGATCGAATCGCTCGATCTGCGCGGCTACGACCTCGTGATCTCCAGCTCTTCGGCCTGGGCGCACGGAGTGATCCCCGACGAGAATGCCTTCCACGTCAGCTACTGCCACAACCCGTTCCGCTACGCATGGACCGAGCGTGAGGCGACGCTTGACGCGCGCAACGCAGTCGTGAGACCCGTTCTCGCTCAAGTGATGCATCGCTGGCGCCAGTGGGATTTCATCGCCGCGCAGCGGGTCGACGCCTACGTCGCCAACTCGAAGACGACGCAGCAACGGATCGAGCGCTACTTCTCTCGCGACTCGACCGTGATCTACCCACCCGTTGAAGTCGAGCGCTTTTCGCCGGGGCCGGTCGAGGATTACCACCTCGTCCTATCGGAGCTGATCGCTCACAAGCGGATTGAGGTTGTTGTCCGCGCCTTCAGTCGCCTCGGGATCCCGCTCGTTGTCGCAGGTGATGGGCCCGACGCGCGCCGGCTGCAGCGGCTCGCGGGCCCTTCGGTTCGGTTCGCCGGCCGCGTCAGCGACCACGAAGCCGAGGCTTTGCTCCGCGGCGCGCAGTCGATGGTCGTTGCCGCGACGGAAGAATTTGGGATCGCCGCCGTAGAGGCTCAGGCCTCGGGGCGGCCGGTGATTGCGCTGCGCGCCGGTGGGCTCGTTGAAACCGTTGTCGAAGGAAAGACCGGCCTTTTCTTCGATCGGCCCGATCCGGCTGCTCTCTGCGCCGTGCTCGAGCAGTTCGACGCTGCCGATTTCGCAACCGAAGACTGCGTCGCTCAGGCGCAGCGCTTCAGCCCCGAACGGTTTAGCCAAGAGTTCTCATCTGTTGTTGAGAAGACGCTCAGTGAGGGACCGGTTCGTTCGGCCGTGTCCAGCCACCGAGCGCCTGCGCGGGGTGCGCGCGGTCGCGGCCTAGCTCGCCAGACTCGACTTCGCTCTTAGCGCTAACGCGTCGATTGCTGCTTGATGCCGTCAAGCTGAGCTGCCCGTTCAAAAGCGCGCGCGGAAGCGATTGGGTCGTCGCTGCGTAACCAGTTGCCAAGCAGCAGCCAGCTGGGCCGGTTTTCTGGTTCGCTCTGCAAAAGCCGTTCGAGCTCGGCGACTGCTCGAGCGCGATCGCCGTCCAAGAACAGCGCGGAAGCTTCGAACGCGTCTGGCTGCAGGCTCGCGTTGAGCAGCTTTGCTGAGCGGAAAGCCTCTAGCGCCGCAGCCGTCTGCGGCGGCTGGCGCTCGAGCAGCACGATTCCTTGAGTCTGGAGCCGATCGTCATTCCAGCTGATTACCAGCCAAGCAACGATTGCGGCAGCCAGCAACGACAGCAGGAGCCTCGCGCCGTGCGCCGCGTATGTTGAGTTGATCACCACGGCGCGATGGTAGGCGATTACCGCAACAAACCCGCAGCTTTCACTACGCTCGCGGCCGATGGCTGGAGCACTCCGCTTATCTGCCGCCGCTCTGCTGCTGGCAGTCCCGACCGTGCTGGCCTTCTTCTCCGGCGGCTACTTCGCGGGGCCGCGACTGATCGCCGGAGCGGTTATCTGGGCCTTGGTGATCGCGGCTGCATGGCTGGTTCCGCAATCCTGGCTGCGGCAGAGGCCAGGGCAGTGGGCGCTGCTTGGTCTACTCCTGCTGACACTGCTGGTAGGGCTTTCGATCCTCTGGGCACCGCTTCGGGGGAGCGCCCAAGCCGATCTTCAGCGGCTGCTGCTCTACCTCGGCGCGTTCCTCGCTGCGATCGCCTTGCTGCGCGGCCGCTCGGGCCTGAGATTCGTCGAACCGATACTTGGACTCGGGGCGCTGCTGGTGACGCTTTACGCGCTCGCTGCGCGCGTCCTGCCCGGTCTCGTCGACGAGGCTGCCAGCCAATCTGCTGCCGGCCGGCTTGAGCAGCCGCTGACCTATTGGAACGCGAGCGGAATACTGGCCGCCGTTGGGTTGATCCTGCTGCTGCGCGTAGCGGCCGACCCGAGCCGGGCCGGTTGGCTACGTAACTTCGCTCTTGGAGCCGTCGTGCCGCTGGGCGTCGGGGTCTACCTGACCTTCTCTCGCGGCGCCCTCGTTGCCGTTGCGGTCGGCGCAATCCTTCTGATCGTCTTCTGCCGCGAGCGACGTCAGCTCAGGGTGATCGTTGTTGGTGTCGGCGCCGCCGTTGCCGCTTCAATCGTGGCGGCCCTGCTGCCCGCCGCACGAACTCTTCAAGGCTCGCTCGCAACTCGCGAGCGGGAGGGGATGATCCTGCTGGCGGGAATCTTGATCGCCGTTGCCGCGACCGTCTTCCTCACGCGGCGCTGGGCCGATAGAGCAAGCGGGAAGCCTCTCTCCTCGTCTCGCGTATTTGTGGCGAGTCTTGCGGCCGTAGCCGTGCTCGGCTTCATCGCCGCCGCGGCAGGCAACGGCAGTAGCGCCGGCCAGCCCCGCTATGGAGCCGACACTCGCCGCCTCGCTTCGTTTGAGAGCAATCGCTACTCCTACTGGAAGGTCGCCGGTGGAATGTTTGTCGCTGCGCCGCTCGTCGGCGATGGCGCCGGCTCGTTCCGCGTCGTTTGGCGCCGAGAGCGGACGATCCTTGACCCAGCCCTTGACGCCCACTCGCTGTACATCGAAACGGCAGCGGAGCTGGGGCTGCTCGGGCTCCTTTCTCTCGCGCTCTTCATTGGCGGTGTTGCTTGGAGCGGTAAGAACGTCTTGCGCGGTCGCCGCGCCGAGGCGAGCGGCACGCTGGCGGCCCTCGGTGCGCTCGCCGTCCATGCGGGGCTCGACTGGGACTGGGAGATGCCGGCTGTTGCGTTGGTCGGGTTGCTGCTTTCCGGCGCGGTAGTCGCTGCCAACGAAGAGCTTTCGGACGCCGCTAGTTCTCAGCGCTGAGAGAAGCCGCCGCACTCGCCGCGATCACGACCGCAAAGCCGTTGCCGACCTTCTTGTCGGGGTCTTCGGTTTCAATCACGCTGAGGCCAATCCGTTGGCAGAGCTCCACAAATGATTCGCAGCTCCAGACCGACCAGTGTCTGTCCTCGTCGGAGCTGAAGCCGCTCGCATGGCGTTCAATCAGCTCGTCAACCGGGGTCAGCTCTCGATCCGAATCAAAAGTGCGGTCGCGGTGGGGGACGACGAGAAAGATGTACTCGGTCGCGACGCGGTCCCACTCGAGGAGCGCTTTGATCGGGTCGGGGAAGTGTTCGATCACGTGTGATGCCAGAACGAAATCAACCGAGTTGTCTTCTAGCGGCAGATCGTCGCCGGGCGCGACCAGATCAACCGGCAGCGCCTTCCCCGACAGACGCCGCTCTTCGTCCTTGTAGATCGTGTCCATCTGCTCGTAGCGATCGATGTTGATCGCGTCGACAGGGAAGCGGTTGTGGGCGCTGCCGCCGATCTCAACGCCGCTGAGGCCGCCGAGGTAGCGCGCGGCAATTTCGTACTCGCGTCGCTGACCGAGCCACCATCTGAGGCGGAGCGGAAGGACGGCAACTGCGCGGTTTCGAAGTGCTCCCATCGCGTTCGTTCTACCAGCGCGCGTAGGCTTCGTGCGGTGCGGACCGCCCAGAGAAATATCAGCGCCAGCGTAATCACTGCGCTGATCGGCATTGTTGCCGTATTGATCGCGACGCCGATGATCATCGATCACGTCGGCAAAGCTGCCTATGGCGTCTGGACGGTCTCGATGGCAATCGTGATCTACATCGGCATCATTGAAGCCGGGATGGCGCCTGCGGTCCAGCGCTATATCGCGGTTGCGCGAGGCGCAGATGACCACGCGGGGGCGGCGCGCGTCTTCTGGTCTACGCTCGCGTTCTATCTCGGCATCGGGATTCTCGCGGCGCTAATCATCGAGCTGCTTGCGCCGCAGATCGCAGCACTCTTCGACTTTCCACGCGGGCTTGAGCAGCAGGCGACGGAGCTGCTCCGAATCGTTGGGCTCGCCGTTCCGCTCGGTCTGGCGATGGCGGCGCTCGCAAACCTGCTTCAAGGTCAGGGCCGCTTCACGTCAATTGCCGTCACGGCCGCTCTCGGATCGGTTGGCTATCTGACCGCCGTGATCTGGCTCGTCGCCTCTGGCGCGACGCTCGCGCAGCTCGGCTGGGCGGTGATTGCCCAGCAACTCGTCTTGCTCGTTACTCGTGCGCTCGTTGCCGCTGGCAGCCTGCGCGTGCGGCCAGGGCTCGTTAGCGGCGAGGAGGCTGTAGCGATCGCAGGGCTCTCGGCAAGGCTTCAGCTTTCGGTCGCATCGCTAATAATCAATGGTCAGAGCGACCGCGTCGTCACCGCCCTCGTCGCGCCCCCAGCGGTAGTTGCCGAGGTCGGCATCGCCTCGCAGCTTGCGGAGTCCGGAAGGCTCGTAGCCGCCGCGCCGCTGGTGCCGATCTTCAATCGCTTCGCCTCTCTCCAAGCGCCCGATGATCAGGTTGCGCTGGGGCGGACCTTCACAAGCGTCGATCGGCTTTGGATTACGGCGACGACTGGAGCGACGCTGATCGGCGTCGCCGTCGCACCATCGGTGATTCGAGGCTGGCTTGGCAGCGACTTCGGTCTCGCCGGCGTCTTCGCCGCGATGCTGATTGCCGCCTACGGCTCGAACCTGCTTTTTGGTGTGCGGATCTCATACCTGCGCGCGCGCGGCAGCGGCTCGCTGGAAGCACGGCTCGCGGTAGTTTTAATCGCGCTGAACCTTGGCTTCACGGTGCCGCTCGCAATCATCTTTGGCGCGAGCGGCGTGGTGGCCGGCACGCTGCTCGCTTACCTGCTCGGAGCTGGATGGTTCACGCGGAAGTTCCGCGACCACGCGCCCGAGATCCAAGAGAGCTCCGCGGGAACGCTCACCAAAGCGGCGCTGTGGGGTATCTGCTTCGCGCTCGTCGGTGGAGCGCTGGCGGCGGTTGCTGCCAGCACAATCCCCGTCGGCTGGGCGCTCGCGGTGATCCTCGTCGTAGCGGCGGCTGCGTTGGCGAGTTTTCTTGCTTGTGCGCTCGCAATCAGACCAACGCCGGCAGGG
>JBIHZY010000127.1:0-5275 GCA_044240185.1 Solirubrobacteraceae bacterium | reverse complement strand
CGCCGGCAGGGGTGAGAAGTTGGCGCAGCGACTTTGCTGATCAGTTTGCGCCGCGCGCCTCGAGCACGACCCAGTCGCCGTAGCGGCTGCTCTCGACGTAGTTGGCGTCGATGAAACGATCGAGCAGACGCACTCCGGACGAGCGGCCCGCAAGGTTTGGCTCCGGCGCAGCCGTCAGCGGCGAAAGCCAGCGGACAATCAGCTTCGGTTTTGCGCGCTCAAGGTCGGCGACAATTTCGGCCTGCACGGGGGCGCTGGTCACGACACCCGGCGCTGCAATGTCGTAACGGGTTGGGTTCGTCCTCTCGGCGAGGATGTAGAAGAGCGGAGCGCCAGAGGTTGTGATGTCGGCGCGCTGGCCGATCACATAGATCGGAGCGTCCGGCGCGGTTCTACTTCGGACATCGGCTACAGCTGCCGCCAATGGAACGGCGACAGCCGGCGCGGCGCGGACGCCGTTTGCGGTTGGCGTCGCCAGCGCGATCGTTGGTTCGCGAAGTACCAGCAGCTGACGATCAAGCCCCTCAACTAGTGCGTACGCCAACGAAGCGGCCGCGAGCATCGCTCCGGCCCGGACCAAGATTGCCTTGCCGCGGCCGAGTTCGGTGGCGCGGTTTGAGCTGCGCGTAATCGCAATCACGCCGATCACTGCAACGCAGACCGCCAGCGGCGCCGTGTGGAAGAGGTCTGGGCGGACGATCAGATAGTGAGCCATGCCAAGGCTAAACGTCAGCAGCGCCAACAGCGCGGAGTCGCGCTGGCGGCTGAATGTGAGCACTAGTGCAAGCGCGCCGCCAGCGAATCCGAGCAGCAGCACCACGGGCAGGTAGAAGAGCAGCAGATTCTCAAAACTGTCGCTGACGAAGCCGCTCAGCGAAGCAGTGTTGAGTGGGCCGCTGTAGATCAGCTCGAGCGGCAACCCTTGATAGGCGCTGAAGTCGTTCAGCGGGTATGCGATCAGTAGGTCCCAGCTGGTTCGGAGCCCCGCCGCCAGTACGACGGGCAAGAACGCCGCGGCGGCTGTGGCCGCCGCGGCGAGCAAGAACCGCGCAGCGGCGCCGCCACGCCGAAAGGGAGTCGGCGCTGCGCCGTAGGAAATCAAAAGTCCGAGTCCCAAATAGGCGGCGAACTCAAGCCGCCAGGCCGCGCAGAGGCCGGCCAGCACGCCAGCTAGTACTGGGCGCTTGTCGAAGCAGATCAGGGCCCCCAAGGCCAACGCCAGCGCGATCGGGAAGGGGTGCGGGCCGCTGGGGTAGGCCATCGCCAGCAGTGCTACCGCCCATGCCAGCAGGGCGAGCTTCGGGCTCACGTAGCGACGCGCTAGCTGCCAGGCGAGCACGGCGACAGTCGCGTCGGCAAGAACGCGAACCGCTCGCCACTCGATCAGCGATGGGCCAAAGATCTTCCAGAGCGCGCCTAGGAGGTAAGGCTGCCCTGGCGGGTAGTACCACCAGAAGTCCGAGTACGGAACCTCGCCGGCGGCAATCCGCGCCGCCGCCTGCAGCATCAACCCCTCGTCGTTGATCTGAATCCCCGTCAGCGCCGTCAGCGAGCAGATCACGAGCCCCGCGAGCATCAACGCTGCGCCAGGTAGTGCCGCTCTTGCTTTCTCGTTCATCGGGCGGGGGGTTCGGGTGCCGCGGTCAGCATTTCGGGGCGCTCGCGGATCTCAAGCAGCGTTGCGCAGCCGAATCTCTGAGGCGGCCTTGCCAGCAGCGGTGCCAGCTGCCGCTCGACCATTGCAGTCGCCAGAGGGCGGCAGTCGGCGAAGAGCCAGCGGGCGCGCGATTCGATCACGACGGCGCGGGCCTGGGCGGTTGTCAGCCGGCCCTCAAAAAGGTCGTTCACCGCCATGGCACGCTGTTCCCAGTCGGGCGTCCAGGAGAATGGCCCGACCCACGTTTCCCGGCCGGTTCGCCCCGGCACGAGCAGACTGGAGTAAGTCGGTGCGAGCACCCCGCCTTGGCGCGGATCCTCTTCGAGCGCGTCAAGGGCATCGACTTCGCCATCAAACACGAAGTACGGATCGCCGCCGACCTTGACGCTGTTTCCAAAGACCGTGCCCTTGTGAATTGTGCCCGGCACGATCATTACTAGTGCCAGCACAACTGCCACAGGAACCGAGCAGCGCGGCCAGCGCGAGTGAATACCAATCACGGCTAGGACGGCGAGCGGAATCTGAAGACCCTGAAAGCTGTGGTAGGGAAAGGTGCCAAATGGCAGCAGGTAGACGAGCAGCACGGCGGCAGGCCACCAGCGAAGCGCGCTTTGCTGCCAATCTTTAGCCGGGATGCGGTAGGCCAGCAGAGCGGGCACTCCGAGTGGAACGAGTGTCAGCAGGATCGCCCACCACGGCCACGCCCAAAGCGCTTGCGCGCCGGCGCTGTTTGCCTCGCCGGCAAGCTCCCAAGCCGGGTCGGTCTTCGAGAGCCAAAAGTAGTACGCAGCAGGCAGAGCACTTGCGACGCTGATCAAGCCGAGCATCAGCCACGCTGGCCGGGTCCGCCCACGAAGCCAGCGCCACATCTCTACCGCCCAGATCAAGAGTGCCAGCTCCGCGCCCTGCCATGGTTGCAGCCAGCAGATTACGAATGCTCCAACCGTTGAGGCCAGAAGAAGACGGCCGCGGCCGCCTTCACGAGCCCGTTCAAGGCCGAGTAGAACGAGCGGGATTAGGAAGACCGCAATTGCAGTCGGCAGGTAACCCCAGAGGTACTGACCTGTCCACATCTCGCCCGATATGAAGTCGAAGGTGTATTGGCGCGGCTTGCCGCCCCATCCACTCCAGGCCACGAGCGCAACGACCGGCCCGACGGCGAAGAGAATCAGCGCCAGTGCCGCGTGGCGTGCCCCTCCCTGCGGTAAGAGCCGACGGCTGTAGAGCAGCCCGCCAATGAACACAACGCCGATCGCAACCGGCTTCCAGATTAAGTACGAAAGCCCAATCGACAACCCAAGTAGTCCGTGAGCGGCGCCACTGATCAGTGCGATCGGATGCAGAAAGGCTCTCTCCCCCGGCGCCAAATCCCAAGGGTTGCCAATGAAGATGTGCTGGGAGCTTTCCCGGATCCAAGCCAGGTACTGCATCTGGTCGGTTGCGAAGAAGCCGTCAGCTCCGGAGAGATCGCGCCCTTTGCTGGCGAGAGCAAGCAGTGGAGCGAACGCAAACGCGGTCAGGACCACTAGGCAACCAAGTTCGAACGGATCGAGTCCCATCTTCGCGCAGGCGCGAGTCAGCAGGTTCGGTCGAGTAGTCACGTCGCTCATCTAACGCCCCGGCGTGATCGCGCGACGCAGGTTCCGCCACGCGCGGCCGCCGGCACCACGGACGCCATGGGTTGCACGTGTCTCAGCCAGCAGCGGGGGATATTGGGCAAATGTTGTGCGACGAAGTGCGGCCCGATCGGGCGCCCCAATCGCAACTTCACCGGCGCAGATTGCGCCCAGCACGGCGGCCGAACGCTGCCACGTCATACGCGGCGCAAGCTGTTGAAGCGAGAGCTCCGCGGCAGCTAGCCGTGCAGGGTCGTCGAGCAGTGCAGTGATCGCTTGCGCCAGCGCTTCGCTATCACCGGGTGGAACAGTCAGTCCAAGGCCTTCGAGTTCGATTAGCGCCGATAGCGTGTCGCCGCTGGTCGCCACGATCGGCAGCGAGGCCCAGATGTAATCAAGCATTCTGGTTCGGAAGGCGAGGCGGCTCTCGAGGTGGTCGTGGTGCGTGCTGACGCCAAGGTCGGCTTCTAGCAGCCACCCACCGCGCTCGTCGTAGTCGACCCAGCCGCGGTTTACGTGCACGACTTCGCCTTCAAGACCACTACGCGTCAGGTGGCCGAGCATCCGCTGGCAGGCGCGCATCGCGTCAAGCTCTTCGCTCGCCGGCCGGCCGATTCCCATCATCACAAGATGGGTGCGCGGGCCGTCGCTGCGCTGTTTTTCGATAAGACCGATTGCGTCGATCGCCGTTTCCGGGTCGAGCCAGTTCCAAACGCCGCCGCCCCAGAGCACGATCCGATCATCGGCGGCGATCGAAGGGAACATCGAACGGATTGGGGGAGAGGCGGGCGCAGCGGGTGGATTTGTCGGCAGGCCGAATGGAACCACGTCGATAACCGAGCGCAGCGTTGGATCGCGCGAGTAATCCTCAATCTGAACGAGCCCTTCGGCGGCCATCACGCCTAGCCAGAGGTCGCGCTGCTGTTCGCTGGCGCAGATCACGAAAGAGGCGGCAGCGAGCTGAGCGATCGATGCAAGCGTCACGGTGCGCTGCTGGCGCCTGCGAGCCGCGGTCGGCTTGTCGCGGCCGGCTTCAAGCACCTCGAAGACGGTTGGGTTGTAAAGGTCGGCGATCAGTCGCGTGCCGAGCGACGGTAGTTTCGACAGCAGCCGTGGCGGTAGTGACTGAGCGACTACGAAGTCGGATGCGGCAACGGCGGCCGAGAGCTCGTCGTAGTCAGCGAAGCCAGCTTCAATCAATGAGATCCGCTGATCGCCGGTTTGACTTGGCGCTGGTGCAGCGATCGTGACTTCGTGCGAGCTGGCGAGCACGCGCGCAAGTTCGAGCGCGCGGATTGCCGGACCTGCAACCTGCGGGCCTATCGGCTCAGCGCAGACAACGAGAACGCGTGCCATCGCCTTGCTCAGGGAACCGGTTCGCTGTTGGGCGCGCTCTGCGCAATCGGCTGCAGATCAACGGCCGGGCGGCGCAGCAGAGACCAGCGTCGGCGCTTCTCATCAACGCGGTAGCGGGCTAGTACGGTCAGCGTCTCAAGCCCGTAACGGACCGAGGCGCGGAACGAAACGCTCGATGCTTCAAGGAAGTAACGGGTCGGAATCGGTAGCTCAACAACGCGCGCGTTGCGGTCAACGATCTGAGCGAAGATCTCCTGGTCGAAGACGAAGCCATCGCTGTTGCGCAGGAACGGGATCGAGCGAAGGAAGTCGGTTGAAAAGGCGCGGTAGCCGGTGTGGTACTCGGAGAAGTCCTTCGTGAACGCCTGGTTCTCGGTCCAGGTCAGGGCGCGGTTGCCGATCCACTTCCAGCGCGGCATGCCACCAGCGATTGCGCGGTCCTCGAGCAGTCGTGACCCCATCACAACGTCGGCGCGCCCTTCGATGATCGGCCGCACCATTTCGGTTACTAGCGCGGCGTCGTACTGATGGTCGGCGTGAACCATCACGACGACGTCGGCACCGTCGAGAATCGCGCGGGTGTAACAGCTCTTCTGGTTGGCGCCGTATCCACGGTTTGCGGGGTGGCGGAGGACTTCAAAGCCTT
>JBIHZY010000012.1:0-17213 GCA_044240185.1 Solirubrobacteraceae bacterium | reverse complement strand
CGCGCGCTTCCCAGGGCGAACCAACGTCAGTTGGTGGACGGTGCTCGGGTACGGGCGGATCCGGGCGCGGATCTTCGAGCGCGGCGTGGGGGAGACCGCCTCCAGCGGCACCGGCGCGGCTGGCGCCGCGGTTGCGAGCGTTATCGCTGGCGGCAGCAGTCCAGTCACCGTCGTTCTTGATGGCGGCGAGCTTGTCGTCGTCGTTGGTGAACAGATGGCAGTTGAGCTCAGTGGTACGGCCAACTGCGTAGAGCAGTTGCGCCTCAGCGACGAGCTAGTTGAGCGCGTTAGCGCTGCCTGAGCGTCAGTTCGCGTGCAGGTCGGGGTTGAGCGCGCCCCAGTCGCCATCGCGGAGCAAAGCTTCGACCGCGCCGTTCGTACTGTTGCGACGGAATAGCAGCCCGGACTGGCCGCTCAGCTCACGTGCCTTGCACTGCGCGCCGTCGGCCATCGTTACGACCGTACCGGCCGTGATGTAGAGGCCGGCCTCGACGATGCAGTTGTTCCCGAGTGAGATTCCGATCCCTGCGTTGGCGCCGATCAGACAACCTTCGCCGACCGAGATCTGCTCGCTACCACCGCCGGAGAGCGTTCCCATCAGTGAGGCGCCGCCACCGATGTCGGATCCTGAGCCGACGCAGACCCCTGCGCTGATTCGACCTTCGACCATCGATTCGCCGAGCGTGCCAGCGTTGAAGTTAACGAAGCCTTCGTGCATCACTGTTGTCCCGGGCGCCAAGTGGGCGCCGAGGCGGACGCGATCTGCGTCACCGATCCGAACCCCTTGAGGGACGACGTAATCGGTCATCCGCGCAAATTTGTCGACGGAGCGGACTTGCAGTGGGCGAGCAGCGGCCATAAAGCGCATCTTGGTCGCGCTGAAATCATCGACCGAGCACGGGCCAGCGTCGGTCCAGACGACGTTCGTGAGGACCGAAAAGATGCCGTCGAAGTTAAGCGTCCCCGGCGAGGCAAGGCGGTGCGAGCTCAGATGGAGGCGCAGGTAAGCGTCGTATGCATCGGTGGGTGCGGCGCTGCAGTCTGCGATCACGGTCAGCACGCAGACGCTACGAACAGCTCGGAGGTCGTCGGTGCCGACCGCGTCACCTAACTCGGGCGCTCCAAGTTCGGCGGCATGGTGACCGTGAATTTCAACCGTTCCCGAGAGGCCATCGTGGCCTGCCGCTCGAATCAGTTCGAGAGGAGCGTCGCTGAGACCGAGAGAGGGGGATGGGTAGAAGACCTCGAGCACACTGCCGCTTGGTTCGGCGACAGAAGCGAGGCCGACGGCCCACGCACCCTCTTTAATCAGTTCAGCCACGGGTCGAACCTACTGCCCTAGCGCGACTAACGCCGCCGCCGCGGTTTCGCATTGATCGGTTGGCTGCACTAGAGCGACCCGCACGTAACCTTCTCCGCCTGCTCCAAAGATGCGCCCCGGGGCCACAAGAACGCCAGCATCGAGCAGGCGCCGGGCGGCCGCTTGGTCGTCTCCGTCTCCGCCAACTTCGCACCAGAGGAAGAAAGACGCTGCCCCGCCGACCGGTTTTAATCCGGCAGCTTCAAGTGGGGCGCTCATGATCTGCCGCCTCAGCGCGTAGCGCTCGCGCATCTCCTCAACGTGGGTTTCGTCTCCCCAAGCAGCGATCGACGCGCGCTGGACAAAGTTCTGCGGCGTCACTCCGAGCGACGGGCGGACGTCCTTCATCGCCGCGATCAGCAGTGGATCACCGCAGACCGAGCCGGAGCGGTAGCCAGCCATCGCTGAGCGCTTCGAGAGCGAATTGAAGGCGAGTATGTGAGTCGGGTCGGAAAGCTCTAAGACCGAGGCTGGCTTGTCGTCGCCAATGTAGATCTCGCTGTAGGCCTCATCTGAGGCGAGCACTACTCCATGGCGTCGGCAGCGCTCGGCGAGCTGCTCGTAAAATGCCAGCGGTGCGGCTGCGCCGGTCGGGTTGTTCGGTGAGTTAATCCAGATCACGGCCAACCGCCGCCATGCCTCGTCAGGGATTGCGTCGATGTTCGGCAGCCAATCGGATTGTGCGTCGAGCGGCAGCTCGAGGAGCTCTCCGCCAGCAAGCCTCGTGCTGCGCCCGGCGACGGGGTAGCCAGGTGTCGTCACGGCGACTAGGTCGCGGCTGCCTCCAGCCCAAAGCAAGAGTCCAGCGAGGTGATAGATCGCCTCCTTGCTGCCCAGCGTCGGCAGCACCTCAATCGACGGGTCGAGCCTGGCGCCGTAGCGGCGCTGAACCCACGCCGCGATCGCTTCGCGCAGCTCCGCCATTCCAGCTGCGAGCGGATAGCGCGAGTACTGCTCCTCCAGGACAGCCTTCGTCAGCGCTTCGCGAATGAAAAGCGGTGTCGGTTCGCGCGGAACGCCGATCCCGAAGTCGATAACCGAAAGCCCCTTCGCCTCGCGCGCTGCGCGGGCATCGGCAAGCTCGTTGTAGGGGTACACGCCGAGCTCGTCGACCAGCGGGTGGATCTCCACTAGCTCGCCTCGTTGGCCAGCCGCTCAAGTGCTCGATACGAGTAGGCGAGCGCGTCGAGAGCGACGCTTTCATCGACTGCGTGCGCAGCCGACGGCGCGCCCGGTCCGAAGTTGACAGCAGCAACTCCAGCGCCTTCAAACTCCGCGACGGGAGTCCAAGCCTGCTTCGGTTCCACCGGAGCGTCGACGATCTCAATCAGCCGCGCCGCTAGAGGGCCGTCAAGCCGCACGGCTCCGGCCGGGGAGCTGCTTTCGATTTCGACTGTGCCAAAGGGTTCGCAAATTGAACGCAGTCGGGCCTCGGCATCGATCAGCGACATTCCGGGTGGAAATCGGTAATTGAGGTACGCGGTCGCCTCAGCAGGAATGACGTTACGTGCGATTCCGCCCGCCACGTTTGTGACCGAGATGACCTCGCGAAAGATGAGGCCATCAAATTCGTGCTCTACGGGCTCTAAGGCGGCAATGGCGGTTATGCCCTCGCCAAGGCGCTCGATCGCGTTATCTGCCAGCCAGGGGCGCGCCGAATGGCCGCTGCGGCCGCTGAAGCTCCAGGTAGCACCGCAATTGCCGAGGCAGCCAGCTTGGATCGCGTTTGCGGTCGGTTCCATCATCACGGCGAGGTCTGCCTCTGCGAGCCCCGCGTCGCGCGCCAACAAAGGGGTCAGCGAGCTTTCGTTCGCTGGCAGCTCTTCGCGGCTGAAGAAGAGAAAGCCAAAGTCAGCTCTGCGTTCGTCACCGCTGAGGCCGACGCCGGCAAGCGCCAGTTCGATCATTACGGCCAGCGAGCTTTTCATGTCAGAGGCGCCAAGGCCGTGAACCGCGTCGGCGTCGATTGAGCCAGGGATGTTCCCTTGAGCCGGAACCGTGTCGAGATGACCGCCGAGCAGCACGAACGGACGAGTCCTGCGGCTGCGATTCCCAGCGATTAGGCAGTCATCACCGAGATCGCTCACTTCAACGCCGCCGGCTTGCAGAAGCGAGATCACGTGAGCCGCGATCGCGCCTTCCCCGCGCGAAGGCGAACCGATGTTGATCAGTTCGAGGGTTCGGGCGCCAATTCGGCCAGCAAGTTCATCGCTCACCGCTTCGACGCTAGCGCGCCAGCGGCCTGAATGTTGGTCTCGTCGCTCCATCAGCAGATTCCCTCCACAGCCCGGCCCGCGCTCTACACTCCGTCTTTCGTGCAGGAGCGCAATCGCCACGGTCGGAGCTCGACCCCACACGCCGCCGCCGGAGAGCGCGAGGGGAGGGCAAAACAACGTGCGTTTTGCATCGCGGCATCGCAGCAAGAGCCTGACCTTTCGGAGCTTTATGAGCTCCTTGAGACGGCCGGCGTAGCGGTTGTTGGCGAAGTTACTCAGCGCCGCGAAACCGTCCACCCGAACACCTATCTCGGGTCAGGCAAACTCGAAGAAGTCGCGCTGCTCGCAAAGGCTGCCGATGCAAACGTGATCGTCTGCGACGACGAGCTGACGCCACGCCAGGAGAGGAACCTCGAAGAAGCGCTCTCGATTCCAGTCGTTGACCGCACCGCCGTCATTCTCGACATCTTCGCTGGTCACGCACACACGGCTGACGGCAAGCTGCAGGTCGAGCTCGCCCAGCTCGAATACAACCTCGCGCGAATGCGCGGGCTCTGGACGCACCTTGAGCGCTTAGGCGGCGGCATCGGCACACGCGGCCCTGGTGAGAGTCAGATCGAAACGGACCGACGGCTTGCGCGTGACCGAATCTCGGCGCTGCGGCGGCGGCTCAAGGCGGTCGGTGACGCGCGCCAGACGATGCGCGCTGAGCGCGAACGCACGCAGCTGCCAATGTTCGCGCTCGCGGGGTACACGAACGCGGGGAAGTCAACTCTGATGGCGGCGCTAACTGGAGCCGACGTTGAGATCCGCGACCGTCTGTTCCACACGCTCGATCCGACCACGCGGGTGATGGAGCTCGGTGGACGCACGGTTTTGGCAACCGACACCGTCGGCTTCATTCGCAAGCTGCCACACCAGCTCGTCAAAGCTTTCGGGGCAACGCTCGAAGAGACGAGAAGAGCCGACCTGATCGTCCACGTTGTCGATGCGTCGGTGCCGGAGCCATTGATGGCCGAGATGCTTTCGACCGTCGAGATGACGCTCGAAGAGATCGGTGCAGCCGGCCAGCCGCGACTACTGGTCTGCAACAAGATTGACCAGGCAGACGACGAACGGATCGCCCAGCTGCGAGTGCTGCACCCCGGGGCAATCCTAATCTCCGCCCTTGAGGGTGTCGGCGTCGACGAGCTCTGCTCGCGGATCGAGCAGGTCTTTCTTTCCGAGATGGAAAGCGTCGATCTGCTGCTGCCGTTTTCGGCCGGGGCAGAGCTTGCGGAACTGCACACGCTGGCGTCGCAGATCGAGCGCGACGATACGCCAGAAGGCGTCCGAGTCCACGCGATGCTGTCAGCGGAGGCTGCCGAACGGTTTGCCCGGTTCGCGGTTTCGCCGGTCAACGGAGCGCTATGACCGAGCTGCGTTTTCAGCGCCTCGACCCGCGCGCCGTCGTGCCGTCTCGCGCTCACGCTGGCGACGCCGGACTCGACCTCTGCTGCCTCGAAGCTGTCGAGATCGCTGCCGGGGAGCGCGCCCGTGTTGCCACCGGAGTCGCGATCGAGCTGCCGGCCGGGCACGCAGGACTGATCGTTCCTCGCTCTGGCCTCGCCGCCAAACACGGGATCTCGATCGTCAATGCTCCGGGCCTAATCGATGAGGGTTACCGCGGTGAGCTACAGGTCCTGCTCCTAAACACTGACTCGTCCGCTGCGGTTAGCTTGAACGCCGGCGAGCGGATCGCGCAGCTTGTCGTGATCAGCGTCGCGGAGTTGACGCCGCTCGAGGTCGATTCGCTAGGGGAGAGCCCGCGAGGCGAAAAAGGCTTCGGCTCGAGTGGCCGCTAGCCGCTGAGCCCGGCCGCGCGGCAGGCCGAGCTGTGAGCTTCAAGCTCTAGCGCATCATCGAGCGGCGCGAGCGGCGTCGCGGCGCCCAGCGCGGTCGTTATCAGCCAATCGGCGAACCAAGAGTTAGCGGGCAGCAGTGGGCCGTGGAGATAGGTACCGATTACGTTTCCGCTCCGGCAGCCCTCATCGCCCGAGCGACCGTCGTTTCCGTGGCCGCGAATCACACGCCCTAGCGGTTCGGCCCCGAGCAATAGTCGTGTCCGACCGCCGTGGTTTTCGAAGCCCGCCAGCGTCGCGCCGTCTGGCGCGCCCGGCAACGAGGTCTCCACCGCGACGTTGCCGATCAACCGCGGCCCGTCGCTGCGAGTTGTCTCTACGTCGAGCAGGCCGACGCCGTCGATCCGGTCGTCGCCCAACTCGTACCAATGACCGAGCAGCTGGTAGCCGCCGCAGACGCCCAGGAGGACGGCGCCGTTGGCGGCTGCGCTCAGCAGGCCCTCGCGTTTAGTTTCAATCAGGTCGGCGGCGCAGCGGCGTTGATCATCGTCTTGGCCGCCGCCGAGATAGATCAGGTTGAAGCGGCTGCCGTCGAGCGGTTCGCCAAGCCCGATCGGTGTGACGCTGACGTCGAGCGAGCGCCACTGACAGCGCCGTTCGAGCACCGCGATGTTGCCGCGGTCGGCGTAAATATTCATCTGCTCTGGGTAGAGCGCTGCGATCCTCAGTGCGGCTTCAGCGGCCAAGACAGATCACCGTCGATCCGATGTACTCATCGGTTGCCGGAATCGCCCGGCGCGGTTCCACAGTCAGCCCCGCGGCCACACCTTCGGCTTCGAGCTGTTCCGGCGAGAGTGCGTCGATCCAGTCGGTCGCTGCCTTTACGTCGAGCGATCCGTCTTCCATCGCAATCTCGCGGCGCCGCTCGATCCCAACCTGCCCGTCGCGCAGGTCTAGTGCCACCGCGCGCGTCGAGTAGTTGGTCGTGCCGATCGTACAAACGTCAGCTTGCGGCTCACCGCCGCCTGCCGCACCGTCTTCGTCATCAAGCAGGTCGGCGATCGCGAGCGCTATACAGCCGCCAGCGACCAGATGGCCTGCGGCAGCGGCGAGGAATTGCGCTCTGCCGGCGCTACCGCCAAAGAGCTGCACCGTCAACATCGGCACGATGATCAGCGCGAAGTTGCGTTGAAGGTCAAAGTCGCGCGCGTCTGCGCAGACAGTTTCGACGCTGGCGCCGTTGGTGCGTTCGCTCAGCGCAGCCAACAGCGAGCGATCAAGATCAAGCGCTGTAACTTCATGGCCCAGCGCCGCGAGCATCAGAGAGATCCTCCCGGTTCCCGCGCCGACGTCGAGGATCGGGCCCCGATGATCGGCCGCAAGAGTCCGCCAGCAATCGAGGTCGGCTTCGTATGAGCCGCATTCGAGGTCGTGCCAGATAGCTGCCTCGGAGATCACGCGAATGACCCCGCGGCCGCGCCGCGCGCGACGAGCAGCTCGCGCACCTCGAGCATCGCCGTGTAGGTCGGCAATATCACCAGCCGGTCGCCGTTTCCCGAGAGCGCGGCTGTCAGCGCCTCGTCAAGCTCTGAGATCACGACGACGCGCTCGCTCGCGACGGCGGCGTACTTCAAGCGCAGAGCCATTTCCGTGCCGCGGTTGCCTGAACAAATAATCGCCCCTCGCGACGAGGCGAGCTGTTCGAAGTCGGCGTCCCAGATCCAGCTGATGTCGCGGCCATCGGCAATTCGGTCGTTGAGGACGAGCAGTAGATCGTGACTCTGCTGCTCGCTCGCGAGCGTGCGCAGCACCTCGTTCGCTCCAGCTGGGTTTTTGATCAACATGATCGAACAGTCGCGGTCAGCTACCTGCAGCGATTCGGCGCGCCCAAAGGCCGGGCTGGCGGCTGTGATGCCGTTGACGATTGTCTCGTTTGAGACGCCGAGAGAGTGAGCAAGTGCTGCGGCGGCCACCGCGTTGTAAACGTTATAGAGGCCAGGCATCGCCAGTTCGGCCGCGAAACTGTCGCTGCCGATTGTGAGTGTGAAGCTGGAACCGCCCAACCCGCTGAGGCGGATCTCGCTGGCGCTGACAGTCGGTGTTGGCCTTACGAAGTGGCCATGCCGGCATCCGTAGTGGCCTAAGTGACCGACGAAATAGGAGCTGTAAACGAACTGTTCGCCGCAGACCGCGCAACAGGCCTGCTCCGACGCATGCTGCGCAACCGAGCTGCCGACGGCGGCGTCTTCAAGGCCAAAGTAGATCGGGTCGCTTGCCTCGTCGCCAAGGCCGGCAATCAGTGGGTCGTCGGCGTTGAGGACTATTCGAGCGGCTGCCCCAGAACGCGCCATCTCACGCCAGCGGGCGACAATCTGATCGAGCTCGCCGTAACGGTCTAATTGGTCGCGGAAGAGGTTCGCTAGAAGCACTGAGCGAGGGCTTAGCTGCTCGACAAGGCCTGCAAGCCAGAACTCGTCGATCTCGAATAGGCCGAAATCGCCGCGCTGATCGTTGAGCGTGGCCGCGATCCCGCCAGCCATGTTCGCTCCGGCACGATTGTGGACGAGCGTTGCCCCGTCGGCGAGCATGATCTCAGCAACAATTGCGCTCGTTGTAGTTTTGCCGTTGGTGGCCGAGATCACGGCGCAACCGTGCTCCAGTCGAGCGCTGCGCTGCTCGATCGCGTCCGGGGCGAGCGCGAGCAGAATCTTGCCGGGTGCGCTTGTTCCGCCGCTGCCTACCAGACGGAGTAAGAACCCGGCCGCTCTTGCCACCGCGCTGGCGGCCGCTAGGCGGAGCCTGCTCACGCCGGAAGCAACACCTTCACTGCCGACGGCAGGATCCGTATCTCGGCTGGGAGCTCGGTCAACGGATCCCCGTCGGCGTAGATCGTGAACGGTCGGTCGGCGCTCACGATCACCTCGCGGGCGTGGCTGACGTCGAGGTTGTCGTCGTCGATGTGGGTTCCCTTGAAAACCTTCGGGAACATTCGGATGAAGCGCAAGCGACTGCTGTCGAGCGTGCAGATCAGGTCGAACTGGTGATCTTCGATAGAGGCGTTTGGCGCGATCAGCATCCCGCCGCCATATCGACTCGTATTGGCGCAGAGCACCGACCAACCGTCAAAGCTTTTCTCGTCGCCGTCAGCGGTGACCGTGAAGTGCGCAGGCTTCCAGCGGATCACGGCTGAGATTGCACCCCAGATGTAGACACCGCTGCCGAGCCAACGGGGCGCCGCGTTTGCCGATTCGTTGGCCAGCGAGTCGTAGCCGAAGCTGGCAATGCCGAGGAAGCGGACGCCGTTCGCCTCTCCGAGGTCAATCGTCGTCGATACACCGTTTGCGAGTACCTCGCAAGCCTCGACGGCGTCGTCAGGGATCCCGACATGGCCACAGAAGTCATTCCCTGTGCCGCCGGGGAGAACGCCGAAGACGCTCTCTGGTCGATAGGACGCGGTTCGCGCGACGACGCCTGCGACGCCGTCGCCTGAGAACGCGACTGGGATCTCTCCCCGGTCCAGTGCCTCGTTAGTCAGTCTGACCGCATCATCAAGGCTTGAGGTCAGCCCGGTGCGGTGCTGAATGCCGAGCGAGTCGAGCTTGCGGCGCACTGAAGGCAGCAGCTTCGGCACGCGGCCGCCGCCGGCTGCAGGGTTGGCAATCAGCAGAATTGAGGTCACAGCGTTCTATCTTGACGGCTGCGGGGGGCGAATTGGCGCGGCGCGGTTGGCTGAGCCACTAGAACAGCGCTCCCGTCCCCGGGTCGGGCCCGGCTGGATCGACAGCTTCGATGCATTCCGGCCCCTGGTTGCGGGTGTTGTTGACTCCACGACTGACGGGCTGGCTGAGCAGTTGATCGTTCGCGCTGCGGTCCAAAAGGGCGATTGCCTGCGCGGCTGGAACAGTCGGCTCGAGCCAGGCCTCCTCGTCCGCGCGGCTGATGATGAGGGGCATGCGGCCGTGAACTGGCGAGACAACAGCGTTGGCGGCGGTTGTCAAGATCGTGCAGCTGTCAACGGCTACAACATCAGGTTGCGGCTGCCAACTGGTCCAAAGCCCGGCGAAGGCGAACAGTGGCGCGTCAGGCAGATGAAACCACCACGGCCGTTTCGGGCCCTCGGCCTGTGGCTGCCATTCGAAGAATCCATCGGCGGGAATCAGGCAGCGATGTTGCTCCAGGAGGCCGCTATAAGCCGGTTTTTCAGAGACCGTTTCAACCCTCGCGTTGATCATCTTGTATTGACGCTCGCTTGACTGCGACCAAGCTGGAATGAGTCCCCAATGAAACATCTCGCAGCTAGGCGGCGAGTCGGCGCGCTGGACGATCGTCGCAACGTTCCGTCCTGGGGGCACGTTGTAGCCAGCCGCTTCGTCCGGGGGAGCGGCGACGGCAAATCGCTCGCCGAAGAGCGCCAAGTTGCCGGGGGCGAGCGTGTAGCGGCCGCACACAGCAGCGTGCCGCGGCTATCCGCGGTTGGCTGCAGCAGCGGCGCGCGCCTTGCCCTGGCGCCTGCGCCCGACGAGGACGAGGATGCCGAGAACCACAGCGACGAGAATTGCACCGCCAACGATTGCGGGGCCAATGGCGGCGCCACCAAACGGCAGTGAGATCAGCATCACAATGCCGAAGCCGATTGCTAGGAGGCCGACTACGAGCAGGAGCCCAATCACGATGCCGCGGATCTTCAGCCAGACGCTCGAGCCGGGAGGAGGGGAGAGGAAGCCGGTCAAGCGGAGCAGCAGCAGTTGCCTATTCGATGGTGCTTCTTGGCCGAGCCGCTCAACGGCGGCTTTGAGGTCATCGGGCCGGCGCTCGGCGAGTGCCAGAGACGCGTCGGCCATCCGGCGCACTTGCATCCGCTCTTGCGGCCGCGATGCGGCGATCGCGCGGCGGAAGTATTCACGCGCTGCGGTAGCGTCGTAGCGCTCTGCGGCGCGGGCGCCGAGGATCGAGAGCGCTGCCGACTTGTATTTCGTTTCGCGCTCGAGCTCTTCGTCGCTGCGCTGTTCGAGCGCCTGCATCTCGTTCGCGGCCGACTTTTGACCGAGCTTTACCTGCCGTGCTTTCTGAGCCATGGGGGCAGAGTATCTGCCCGCTGGCGGCGATGCTGCGCCGTCGGGCAGCGATCGTGAGCGTGATTGTGCTGTCGTTGTTGGGTGCCGAACCCGGGATCACCCGTATTGACGCGGTTGGATCTGCCTGGCACGCCGGCTTGCTGGGAGGCGCTTGGCTTCTCGGTCTCGAGTGGAGAGTTGCGGATTGGACAGGTCGTCTGCGGCCTCGGCGCGAGCGAAGCGGGTTGGGGCTTTGATCGCCCCGACGTAGTGGTCAGCAATGTTGCTGCGGTCGAGTCGCCCCTGATTGCCCGCGAGTCGGTGGCGCCGACTGCTCACGCTAACGGAGCGTTCAAGGTCGACCACATCGTCCTAGCGAGCGATGACCCCGCAGGTACACAGGCGCAGTTGGAATCATTCGGATTCGTTGCCAAAGGAGCGCGCATCGTCGGCGACCCGGGCGCTGAGAGCAGCCAGACTTTCTTCTGGAGCGGAGAGCTGTTGCTTGAACTGGTTGGTCCCGCCGACGGAGACGGCAGCGAGGTTCCGAGCGCTCGAATTTGGGGAGTTACGTTCGTCGTTGACGATCTTGATCGGCTAGCGCGCGCCGCTGGCGGGTTTGTTAGTAAGCAAAGGCCTGCAGTGCAGCCAGGGCGAAAGATCGCGATAGCCAGCAAGGAAGCTGGGGTTGCTCTGGAAGTCGCCTTTATGAGCCCGCATATCAGGAGATGTGAGGCAGAAAACTAGCTGGTTTGCAGGCATTCCGCCGATTTGCAGGGGATTCTGCAGAACCAAAAAAAGGGCTCTGCTAGGTTGGCTTCTAGCCGAGTTGCCGTACCTCAGGGGCGGCAAGCGGGGGAACCATTGTGATCACCGTGATCACGGGGGCGAATAGCCGCAGTTTGCGGCTTAGCGCCGGGCCAAGTGCCCGCCGCGAGCCCGTCAGCTCACCTCGTAGGCGGAAAGAAGATTAATTCAGATGCCAGCCCTAGAACGATGCGTCCGCACGCGGACATTTATGCTCACGCTCATTTCCGTAGCGCTGCTTGCGTTGCCGGCGAGTGCCAGCGCCGTCGGTGTCGTCAAGCCCGGCTCTCGCGGCGTCAACGTCGAGAAGCTGCAGCGCGCTCTCAAGATCAGCGTCGACGGAATTTATGGTCGAGGCACGACAAGGTTCGTTAAGCGCTTTCAGCGTAAGAATCGGCTCAAGGCCGATGGAATCGTGGGTCCAGCGACCTGGCGTGCTCTCTACAGCGGCAGTCCAACGCGTAAGGGCGGTTCTTCGGGCGGCAGCAAGAGCAGTGCGGTCAAGGCTCTCCAGCGCCGTCTGCGGATCGGCGCTGACGGCGTCTTTGGCCCCGGCACCAGCGCGGCCGTGAAGCGCTTCCAAGCACGAAACGGGCTCGGCGCCGACGGTGTCGTCGGTCCGGCGACCTGGCGCGCACTTGGTTTCAGCGGTAACCGCGCTGTCCTCAAACGTGGCGGCAGCGGCGGCGGCGGCGGGACGCCTGTCCGGATCGCCCGCGCGATCAGCGCTGCTCATCGTATTGCCCGCAAGCCGTATCTCTATGGCGGAGGACACGGTTCCTTCAAGGCCAGTGGATACGACTGCTCTGGCTCAGTTTCGTACGTCCTGCACGCTGCCGGGCTACTCAAGTCACCGATGCCCTCCGGCGGCTTCGTGAACTGGGGCGCTCCCGGCCGCGGTCGCTGGATCACGATTTACGCCAATGGCGGTCACATGTTCATGACGATCAAAACTGCTTCAGGGGTACGTCGTTACGACACATCGGGAATGGATGACGGAACGCGTTGGGACAGGCGGGCGCGCTCTAGCAGCGGCTACTCAGTGCGTCACCCGGTCGGTTTCTAGCGCTGGGCCGCTGGTTATGCTCCCAATGTGAGCCGCGGAGAGGATCGAGCGTCAGGCCAGCCGCCGCCGGCAATCCTCTGGCAACCGTCGGCTGGGGATCTTGAGTCAACGAATCTCGCTGCATACGCAGGCTGGCTGGGCCGCGAGCGGGGTTTAGATTTCGACGTCGCCGATTATCAAGTGCTTCAGAGCTGGTCCTCGACCGAGATTGAAGACTTCTGGTCCTCGATCTGGGAATACTTCGACGTTCAGGCCGACGGCGACCCGAGCGTGATCCTGACCGACAGGGAGATGCCCGGGACGGACTGGTTCCCGAATACGTCTCTGAACTTCGCTGAACACGTCTTCCGCGGTAAAGACCGGAATACCTCAGCGATCGTCACGAAGAGCGAGCTTCGCCCTCTGCGCGAAGTCACGTGGGGCGAGCTGGGCGATCAAACAGCCGCGATTGCTGCAGGGATGAAGCGGCTTGGAGTTGGTCCCGGAGATCGTGTCGCGGCTTACCTGCCCAATAGCAGTGAAGCGATCGCCGCCTTCCTCGCGGCGGCGAGCATTGGCGCAATCTGGTCGAGCTGTTCTCCTGACTTCGGCGCCGACAGCGTTGTCGACCGGTTCTCGCAGATCGAGCCGAAGCTGCTGCTTACGGTTGACGGTTATTCCTACAACGGACGCCGCTTCGATCGCATGGCTGAGGTGGCGACGATAGAGGCCGCGCTGGCGACCGTCGAACAGACAGTCGTCCTCAGCTACCTCGAAGAGAAGCCCGATCTCGCCGGGCTTCGTTCCGCGGTCAGCTGGGAGACCACGTTCGTAGCCAATGGCGAAGAACTCAGCTTCCAGCGGATGCCATTCAGTCATCCACTTTGGATTCTGTATTCGTCAGGAACTACGGGGTTGCCGAAGCCAATCGTCCACGGCCACGGCGGCATCCTGCTCGAGCACCTGAAGAAGATGTGGCTCCATCTCGACGCCCGCGAAGGCGACCGCGTCTTCTGGTTTACGACGACCGGCTGGATGATGTGGAACTTCCTCGCTGGCGTCTTGCTGACCGACGCCGCTGTCGTGCTCTACGACGGCAGCCCTGCTTGGCCCCAGCAGGACACGCTCTGGCAGCTCGCAGAGGAGGCTGAGGTGACCTGCTTCGGGGCTGGCGCTGCCTATCTCGTTAACTGCATGCGTGAGGGCGTCGTCCCGCGGACGACCGATCGCCATCTCGCCAAGCTGCGGTCGATCGGTTCGACCGGGTCACCGCTCCCGCCGGAGGCATTCCGCTGGGTTAGCGAACAGTTTGGTGAGGATCTGTGGCTCTTCTCAACCAGTGGAGGGACCGACGTCTGCACCGCCTTCGTCGGCGGCTGTCCAGTGCTCCCGGTCTATGAGGGCGAGCTTCAGTCAGCTTCGCTCGGAGTCAGCCTCAAGGCATTTAATGAGGCTGGCGAGTCGTTGATCGGCGAGGTGGGGGAGTTGGTCATCACTGAACCGCTGCCATCGATGCCGGTCAGTTTCTGGGGCGACGACGACGGCTCCCGCCTTCGCGAAAGCTACTTCGAGATGTACCCAGGGCTTTGGCGCCATGGCGACTGGATCGAGATAACAGAGCGCGGCACGGCAGTTATCTACGGCCGCTCGGACTCGACGATCAACCGTGGCGGTGTTCGGATTGGGACGTCTGAGATCTATCGCTCCGTCCTGCGCGAGGCTGGAATCGCCGATGCGCTCGTAGTCGACCTGCCGACCGACGAGTCAGGCGCCGAGAGTTTGATTGTTCTCTTCGTTGTGCTCGGTGACGGAGTTGAATTGGACGACGCGATCGTCGATCGAATCCGCGGCGACCTGCGCAAGACATGTTCCCCACGGCACGTTCCTGATCAAGTGATCGCGGTCCCGGTAGTGCCACGGACGATCAGCGGAAAACTGCTCGAAGTACCGGTCAAGCGGATCCTTTTGGGCGGGGATCCCGAAAAGGTTGCGAGTCGCGGTTCGCTAGCCGACCCTAATGCGCTCGATTGGTTTATCGAGTTCGCGGCGCAGCGGCAATCCGCTTAGCCTTCTTCGCTCTGCTCTCGCAGCCCGGCGCTCGCTTCGCGCTCATCTGCAGACTCAATGACGCCGAGCAGTTCGCCGACGCGGCAGACGAGCAGTCGCTCTTCCTCAACTTCGACCCAAACACCAGCCGAGGCAGGGAAGACGACATGGTCACCTGGGGAGACGGGCATCTGCACGCCGGCCGACTGCCACCAGTCAATGCCGAGGCCAATCGAGAGAACGATGCCGTGCTGCGGCGGCGGCTCATTGTCACCTGGAGCGACGAGAAGGCCTGAGCGACGGAATCGTTCGGGCTCAAGTTCTTTTATGACGACCCTGTCGAAGAGCGGCCTCAGTTGCTGACGCATGCCCTAATTGTAGGTCAGTGCTTCTTTGCCGCCGCGGACGCGTATATTTCCGGCTCACGATGGAGATCTCGAGGATTGATAAGGCAGAAGGCTTCATAACCGACGACGGCTCGACGATTCACGAGCTTGCGGGCCGCGTCAGCTTGCCTACTGTCAACCAAAGCCTCGCGCAAGCAACGCTTGAAGTCGGCGGCGAAACAACCGAGCACTTTCATATCGAGGCCGAGGAGATCTACTACCTAACCGCAGGTTCGGGCCGTTTGCGCCTTGGCGAGGACGAATCCGACGTCAAAGCCGGCGACTGCATCGTGATCCCGCCTGGAACACCTCACAAGCTCTGGAATACGGCCGACGAGGCGCTCACGTTGCTCTGCTGCTGCTCACCGCCTTATCGCCACGAAGACACCGTCCTCATTAGCGGTTAATCCCGGAGCGGATTAACCGCAACTTCACTCGATCGGCACGCAACCGGCGCTGTGACCCTGAGCCGTGGTGTAGCTTTGCCATATGGGGACTCGGGGGAGATCAGCTGTGATTCTGTGCTGCGTAAGTATCGGGCTGCTCTCGACCGGCGCGGCCGCGAACGCCAGCGATGCGCCGCGAACTTTGCGCGTAATGACTTTCAACGTTTGGTACGGGGGGGACCAGATCGCGTTCGGGCAGGTTGCCGAGGCGATCAAAGCGGCCCGGGCCGACATTGTCGGAATCCAGGAACCGGACGGCAACCTTCGTCGGATCGCCGACGCGGTTGGATTCCCTTACGTTGACGAGCGCCGCTACATCATCTCGCGCTACCCACTGTTCGACTCAGGGATCGGTGTGAAGCAAGGTAAGGGCCGAGTGCCTTACTCGATCAACGGGCAGGACCCGGCCGACGTCAACGCCTGGGCTCTGATTGGGGCGGGGGAGGTCGTCGCGGTCGCCAACACTCACCTCACGAGCGACCCCTACGGCCCCGAAGCTGTGCGTGACGGCGACAGCGTCGAAAAGGTGTTGGCACTCGAGGATGAGACCCGCGTGCCCGAAGTGCGACCGCTGACTACCGCGCTGGCGAAGATCGCCAAGGCCAACATTCCGGTCTTTCTTACCGGGGACTTCAACTCGCCGTCCCATCTCGATTGGACAACGGCCGCCGTGGGGACGCGACCGGAAATTAAGTACCCGGTCCAATGGCCGGTCTCCAAGCGCGTTGTCGCCGCCGGCTTGACTGACTCATTTCGAGCTATTCACGCCGACCCAGTAGCCGTGCCCGGCTTGACGTGGACGGTTGGGCGCCCATATCCGTACATCCCACCAAACGAACTCAGCGATCGGCTCGATTACGTCTACGCCGGTGGCGCGGCTACGCCGACCGCGAGCGACATCGTCGGCGAAGAGGGCAATCCAGGTGTCGCGTTCCGGCTGAATCCTTATCCGAGCGACCACCGTGCGGTTGTTTCTGAGTTCAGCGTGAGTCCCGCTGCGGCCCCGGCGCTGATAACGACCGACCGCCCGACGGTCGTTGCCGGTCGACCGGTCGTCGTCCGATTCGTTGTTCCTAACCATGGCAAGTGGAAGGTTGCATTAGTGCCGCGCGGCGCAAACGTCAAGAAGGCGATCAGCTCCTACGGCACTAGTGCTGGGCCCCAAGACCAGGCCGATCGGACGTCGATCAAACTGAGCACGCGAGCAATGGCGCCTGCCGAGTACGACGCGATCCTAGTCAGCGCCAACGGTCGCACTCTCGCCAGGCACCGCTTCACAGTCGTTGCCGCTGGCGCGAAGCCGTCGCTTAGTGTCTCCAAGCGCGTCGTGCGGCCGGGAGCACCGATCCGCGTTAGCTGGCGCGGTGCGCCAGGCTGGCGCAACGATTGGGTCAGCGTAAGCAAGGCTGGTAACCCCGACACAGTCGACTACATCGGTTACGTCTATACCGGTGCGCGCGTAAATGGTTCTGAGACGATCACTGTCGACGATCTCGGCAAACTCAAGAAGGGGCGCTACGTAGTGCGCCTCCTGCGCGACGATCATTACGACGTGCTCGCGCAGACCAGCTTCTCAGTCCGCTAGACCCGCTCGATTGCCGAGATGGCAGATTGCCGTTGTTCCTCTCAGAATCAAGGTTACATAATCTACATTATCGAGCATTAACGTCAGTCTCTACCTCCAGTAGAGGTTCTTGGACCGATACCCCACAGTGAGAAGCCGCTAATAGCGACGGCTATCTCAGCCAAGCTCACCCGGTCGACATACGTGCCCGCGGTCGGTTCAACCGGGGCGTGACCACGCAAGGCTGGTGCAATTTCTAATCCTGCGGACTTCGCTACGGTCGCTCGATGCTCAAGACACAGCGGCGTGCTTCCAGGCAGACCTTTCCCGACCAGCTTCGCGGACTCGCGCTCCTGGGCATCATCGTCGTGAACGCGCCGTTCCTCGCGATCAGCGCGGACGGCTACACCCCTGCCTCGGTGTCCGCGCCGATCGACTGGGCCGCCGC
>JBIHZY010000125.1:0-5379 GCA_044240185.1 Solirubrobacteraceae bacterium | reverse complement strand
ACGGGCTGAGCGGTTCAGTTATGCGGCCCGCCTCGGAGCTTGAGACGCGGCGCCTGAGCGAAACCTTCGCCGCGCTCTGCGCAATCCCAAGCCCATCGCGATCCGAGGGCGCAGTAGCGGCCTATGTCCGCAACGAGCTCGAGCAGATCGGGCTAGAGGTCGTCGAGGACGACGCCGGTGTGGCGATCGGTGGCCAGAGTGGAAACCTTCTGGCTCGCATCGGTCCGGACTCTTCAAAGTCGGTGCTCTTCTGCGCGCACCTTGACACCGTTCCGCACGAGGGAGCAGTGGTCCCGGTCGTCGTTGACGGCGGCTGGGAGAGTGAGGGCGACACGATCCTCGGCGCCGACAACAAGGCTGCGGTCGCAGTGCTGCTCGAGCTTGCGCGGCGAGCGACGATCGAAGGCGCTGCTGTAGGCCTCGAGCTTTGCTTCACCGTCGCTGAGGAACCGGGGCTGCTTGGTGCCAACGCCTTCGATGTCAGCTCGCTTCGATCTGAGCTCGGCTACGTCTACGACCACGCCACGCCGATCGGTGAGATTATCGCCAACTCGCCGACGCACATTCGCTGGCGCGCCGACATTCGGGGCCGCGCGGCGCACGCTGGCATGTCACCTGAGGATGGACGCAGCGCGATTACAGCGGCGGCGCGGGCTATTGCAGCGCTGCCGGACGGGCGGATCGACGAGCTGAGCAGCGCCAATGTGGCACGGGTCCGTGGTGGCGTCGCCGGCACCAACGTCGTACCAGAGCACTGCCAGGTTGATGGGGAGGTCCGCTCGCTCGAAGAGGGTCGCGCCGAGCTGATGGCTGAGGCAGTCGCCGAAATCTTCCAAGACGCCGCCAACGAGCCCGATTGTCAGTGTGATCTCGATCTGACGATCGAGCGCTCCTTCGTTGGCTACAAGCTCGGCGATGATGAGCCCGGCGTAGTCGCGGCGAAGGCCGCGCTCGAGGCTTGTGGTTACGAGCCAAAGATGGTCGCCAGCGGCGGCGGCTCAGACGCCAACGCGCTGCGAGCCAAGGGCTTTCCCTGCATCAACCTTGCAAATGGCACGCAGAACCCGCACGAGCCAAGCGAACGAGTTGCCGTCGCAGAGCTCGAGGCGATGTTGAACGTCACATTCGCGTTGATCGACGCATTCGGTCAGGATTAGTAGATGCTCGTACTTCGCGAAGGAGTTGTCACCGAGGTCGGGCCGCCGGGGCCCGAGCAGCAGCTCTTGGTCGATGTTCCGGGCCGGGGCCCGCGCGCGGCAACCGTCGACACAGCGCTACTCGGCCCCTGCGAGCTAGGCGACGCCGTGATCGTCAACACGCAGGCGGCCGACCTAGCGCTCGGTTCGGGCGGCTTCGACGTAGTTCACGTAAACCTCACGCGCGGGCTCAGCGGCGAGGGCGTCCCCGGGGCGCACGTGATGAAGCTCAACTACAGCTCGCTCCAGCACGCTGTGCTTCCGGTCGAGGACGGCAGCGTGATCGACCTGCCAGTGCCGAGGCCTGTCGGCGTCTGCTTCCTCCACGGCCAGCTTGCTCCATTCGCTTGGGCCGTTGCTCAGGTGCGCGAGGGGACGCGACTTGGTTACGTCCAAGGCGGCGGCGGGGCACTCCCGGGTGGGCACTCGCGAACCGTCGTCGAGCTGCGGGAACAGGGGCTTCTCGCTGGGACGATCACTGCGGGCGCCAGCTACGGAGGTGAAGCTGAGGCAATCACGCTCGCTGGTGGCCTCGCGCACGGGATCGGAGAACTCGGATGGGACGCTGCCGTCGTCGCCCCGGGGCCGGGAATCATCGGCTCGGGTTCCCGGCTCGGCCATGGCGGCATGGCGGCGCTCGACGCCGCTCACACAGCGCTCGCTCTCGGTTGCCCGGTCGTTGTCGCGCCGCGGATGTCGAACGGCGACGCGCGCGACCGCCACCAAGGTGCCTCGCACCACACGCAAACTGTGCTTGATCTCCTGCTCGCTCCTGTCAGCGTCGCCGCGCCGCAGGGCGCGGGGGAGGAGATCACGCGCGGCTGCGGCCACAACGTCGTCGAACTCGAAGTAGATCTCGCCGCTTATGGAGCTAGCGGGCTGCCAGGGACGACGATGGGCCGCTCGATCGAGGATGACCCGCTTTTCTTCGGCGCCGCTCTCGCTGGCGGCATGCTGCTAGCCGCAGAGATCGCAAGCTAGTCGGGGCGCGCCGCCTCGCGCAGCGGCTGTTGCAGCGGTAAGGAAGGCGCAGCTCGGCGGCGAACAGCACTCCAATGGCGATCACGACCGCTCCCGCGCAGCGCACCTTCCAGCACCACGTGCTCGACTTTCTCGCCTACCTTGAGTTGGAGCGCGGCCTATCGCGCAACACGCTCGGGGCTTATAGAACCGATCTGATGCAGTTTGGCCTCTACCTCGAAGAGAGTGGGACAGACGTTCTAACCGCTGGGCACAGCGAGCTCGCAGGCTTCCTCGACCAGTTGACGCAGGGCGCTCGTGACCGACCACCGGTTGCCGCCGCGACGCTGCAGCGCAAGACGGCCTGCCTGCGTTCGTTCTACCGCCACCTCAGGCGTGAAGAGCTGATTCACCACGACCCGACCGCCGAGCTTCGCGCGCCGCGCAAGTCCCGCCGTCTGCCGAAGGTGTTGAGCCGCGACCAAGTGATGATGTTGCTCTCTGCGCCGCAGGGCAATACTGCAGCAGCTCAGCGTGACCGTGCACTTCTGGAGCTGATGTACGCCTGTGGCCTGCGCGCGTCGGAGGCGACAGGATTGCTCGTTGGCGACATAGACCTTGACGAGGGCGTAATGCGCGCTCGCGGCAAAGGTTCGAAGGAGCGGCTGATCCCCGTCGGCAGCGCCGCCGTCCATGCGCTGCGGGTCTACCTCGAAGATGCGAGACCGAAGCTCGTTGGAATAGCTGACGAGGAACATCTATTCGTCAATCAGCGTGGCGGCGCGCTAACTCGACAGGGGCTCTACAAGATTGTCCAGGGCCACGCCCGCGCGGCCGGGTTGGCCGGGCTGATGAGTCCGCACACGCTCCGCCACACCTTCGCCACGCATCTGCTGGCGGGCGGCTGCGATCTGCGCGCGCTGCAGGAGATGCTCGGCCACGCCGACATTGCGACAACGCAGATCTACACGCACCTCTCAGCTGAACGGCTGAAGGATCAGTACTTTGGCGCCCATCCACGGGCGACTATCCCCAGCGCGGCTTAGGCCGAGCGAGCAGCCGACGGCCGCCGCGCCTATCCTCGGCGGTGATGCCAGAGCTGCCTGAAGTCGAAACGATTCGCCGCCAGCTAGCTCCTGCGCTGCGCGGCAAGCGGATCGAGCAGCTTGACGTGATCGACGCGAAGTGGGGTAGCCCGATCGCCGCCACCGAACTGGCCGGGTTGATTGAAGGCCGCACGATCGAGCAACTGAGTCGCCGCGGGAAGTACCTGATCTTCGACCTCGGCGATGAGCTCTATCTGATCTGCCACCTGCGGATGACCGGCAATTTCCTCTATGACGCAGAGCCAGACGTGGCCTACCAGCGCGCTGTCTTCGGGCTCGAAGCTGGTCACACGCTCCGCTTCACCGATCCGCGCCGATTTGGAACCGCTGAAGTGATCATCGGAGGTGAGGCGCTCGATCAGTACTTCGCTAGCCGGCTCGGGATCGAACCATTCTCCGGCGCGCTTGATGGGCCTGCGCTCAAATCGCTCGCCTCCGGCAAACGGACATCGATCAAGGCCTTCCTGCTCGATCAGCGTGCCGTGGCCGGGATCGGCAACATCTACGCCGATGAGGCGCTCTTTCGTGCTGAGGTGCACCCCCTGCGCGAGGCGGGGCGTCTAAGGCCTGCCCAGTACGAGCTACTGGCGAGAACGATTCAAGAGGCGCTCCAAGCCGGGCTCGACGCTGGTGGCGCAACAATCGATGACTTTCGCCACGCCGACGGCCTCTACGGCAGCTTCCAAGACGAGTTTCTTGTTCACCGGCGCGCCGGCCGACCTTGCCCGCGATGCGGCACGGAGATCGAGAAGATCGTTGTCGCTGGCAGAGGAACCTACGTTTGCAGGAGCTGCCAAGCGCGCCCGCGGGGTTCAATCAAGCGCCGAGCAGCTCCGAGAGCTTCCCACTCTGGTCTGCTGCGATGAGTTCTTGGAAGCCACCAATCAGCTCGTCGTCAACAAGGATCTGGGGGAAGGTCATCATCCCGGTCTTTTCGTTCAGGGCGACCCGTCCGTCGGCATCCATGCTGAGGTTGATCTCCTCGAATGGAATCTCGCGCGCGTTGAGTAGGGCCTTTGCCTGCGAGCAGTATGGGCAGGGAGTGGATGAGTACATCACGACGTTTGGCATAGGGATAAATGTAGCGATGCGGCGAGTGGCGCTCTGATGGCAGGCCCGGTCAAGACCGAGGCCGTCGTGCTGCGGTCGATGCGTTACGGCGAGGCCGATCGAATTCTTCACGTCTACACGCCGATGCGCGGGAAGATAAGCGCGATTGCGAAAGGCGTGAGGCGTTCGAAGAGTCGCTTCGGTGGCCGCCTCGAGCCGTTCTTCCGTCTCAACCTTGAGCTCCACGAAGGGCGTAGCGACCTGATGACGGTGACGGGCGCCGAGACAGTTAGCGCCTACGCCGTTCTTCGGGCTGATGAGCAGGCGCTCAATAGCGCTGCGCGAGCTTGTGACTCTCTCGGGCGCGTCTTCGACTCCGGCGAACCTCACCCCGAGGTTTTCAACCTGCTCTGCAGCGCCTTGAACTTGCTCGACGAGCATCCTGAGAAGGCGACCGATGAGTTCCAGGTTGCCTTCCGCCTGAAGCTGCTGCTGGCGGCAGGCTTTGCGCCGCAGCTCGCTGCCTGCGCCAGCTGCGGCGAGGCCGACGAATTGGTCGGCTTCTCGCCGGCCGCCGGCGGCGTCATCTGTGCTGCCTGCGAAGCCGGCTCATTCGAGCTCGACGCCGAGACTCACCGCTTCCTGACCGACGCGCTCGGCCGGCCGCTGGCGGAAACTCCAGGCGCTGACGCGCGCGTCATCGCGCTCGCCGACCGCGCGATCAGCGAGACCGCAGCACATCACGGCCAAGTCCGATTGAAGGCGATCGCGTGAATCCTCTGACACCAACCCGCGGTGGCCTGCGAGAATGAGCGCGATGGACCCACACGCCAACCCCGGCCTCGTTGCCGCAGAGTTCGCAGAGCGCCAGCAGGCGCTCGAAGAGCAGCTGCTCTCGCCGCTTGCCGCTCGGTCGTGGCCTGCGCACCGGCTCGTTGCCGAAGCTGACTGCGGGCTGCGCTCACCGCTCCAGCGTGACCGTGACCGAATCGTCCACTGCAAAGCTTTCCGCCGTCTTAAGCACAAGACGCAGGTGTTCGTTTCTCCTGAGGGCGATCACTACCGCA
>JBIHZY010000124.1:0-5414 GCA_044240185.1 Solirubrobacteraceae bacterium | reverse complement strand
CTGTGCGGACGTCTTCAGGGTCGCTGAGAACTACGAGCGGTTGACCGTCGATGAACTCCAGCGTGAAGACGTCGCCAAAGCGCTCGCGTTGGCGAACGACGAACTCCTGCGGCCGCATTACCCACTGCAAAGCCTGCGCGTAGCGTGGCTGCTTTGGGCCGGGCGGCAGGTCGAGCATTGTTGGAGCCTCTGTAGCCATCGGCTCAGTTTCGCAGCTTCTGACCGAGCGGTCAGCAAGCCGCGGATTTCTGCCGATCGCTAGCCTCCGCCTTCGCGATGGCCGCACCACAGACACCAGACGAGATCCGTGACGTCAACACCCGCTACCACACCGGCGCGGCGGCAGCCTACGACGCCAAGTGGGGAATCGACTGGGGGATGATTGGCCGCGACCAGGTCCTGACGAAGATCGAAAAAGCGCTCGGCGGTCCGCTCCCCCACTTCGGCCGCTCACTCGAGATCGGCGCCGGCACCGGATACTTCTCGCTCCACATGTTGATGGCGGGCGTGATCGACGAGGCAACCTGCACCGACATCTCGCCAGGAATGATCGAAGCGCTGCAAGGCAACGCCGACCAGCTTGGCCTTGAAGTGACAACTGAGGTCTGCGACGCCGAAGCGCTGCCGTTCGAGGACGAGAGCTTCGACCTTGTGCTCGGCCACGCCGTGCTCCATCACATTCCCGACCTGAACCAAGCCTTCGCCGAGTTCTTCCGCGTTCTAAAACCGGGCGGCGTCGTGATCTTCGCCGGCGAGCCGTCGCGCAATGGCGATCGCATCGCGCAGCTGCCAAAGCGCGCAGCTACGACGGCCGCGCCGCTCTGGCGCGCAGCCCTGCGGGCCGCGCCAGCGACTGTCGGCGATAGCGACGGCGGCGCGCATAACCACGACCTTGAGCAGCACGTTGATGTTCATGCCTTCGTCCCCTCGGAACTTGAAGCGATTACGGGCGGCGCCGGCTTCGAAGAGGTCCACGTTCGGGGCGAGGAGCTACTGGCGAACTGGTTCGGCTGGACTAACCGCGCTCTGGAGGCAACTGCTGCGCCTGAGGATGTTCCGATGTTCTGGCGCCAGTACGCCTTCCGCGGCTACCTCGCCTTGCAGAAGCTAGACCGCAGCTTGCTTGAGGGCCGCTTGCCAGCGACGATCTTCTACAACCTGCTGCTCAGCGCCCGCCGTCCGGACTGAGCCCCGCAAGCTCGTCGCGGGCCAGCGCGGCGCGGCCTTTAATCGCCTGCTGCTCGGCGGCATCGAACTTCTGCCAGCCGCGAACCGGCATCGCCATTCGGTGATTACCGGCGAAGCGATCCTCGTTGCGGCCGATGAAATCCCAGTAGAGAGCGCTTACCGGGCAGCCATCCTCACCGGTGCGCTTCTTCGGCGAGTATTGGCAAGACGCACACCAGGCGCCGCCGCTCATCTTGTGGATGTAGTTGCCGCCAGCGGCGTAAGGCTTTGTCATCATCGCGCCGCCGTCGGCATAGAGCGCCATGCCGGCGGCGTTGGGAGCCATCACCCACTCAGCTCCGTCAACGAAGGCGCGCTCAAACCAGCCGACCACCTCCCACGGTTCAAGCCCGGCGAGCATCGCAACGTTACCGAGCACCATCAGTCGCTCAATGTGGTTGGCGTAACCGTGGCGACGGACGCCGTCAACGACGCCATCAAGGCAGGCCCAGCCAGTCGGCTCGCCCCAGTAGGCGGCGGGAAGCGGAACTGTGGCGTCAAGCGCGTTGTCGCTCTGCCACTGCCCGCTGCGCAGCCAGTACATGCCCCACACGTACTCGCGCCAGCCGATCACTTGGCGAATGAAACCCTCGGCCGCTTCGATCGGCACGAGGCCTTCTTCCCAGGCATTCTGGGCGGCCTGTGCCACCTCAAGCGGCTCGATCAGGCCGAGGTTTAGTGGAACGCTGAGCAGTGCGTGGAAGAGGAACGGATTGCCAGGAACCATCGCGTCCTGCCAGGCGCCGAACTGCGGCAGGCGGTGCTCAATAAAGTCGTCGAGTGCAAGCTGGGCTTCGGCCGCCGTCACAGCGAAGCGGCGCGGCTCGTCCTCACCCCAAAGCTCAAGCTCCCATTCCTCCAAGTCGGCTCGCACCTGCTCGTCAATCTGATCTTCGCTCGGTCGCCAAGCGGTGGGTGCCTCGACCCCGCCCTTCGGCGGCTTGCGGTTCTCAGCGTCAAAGTTCCAGCGCCCACCGGCCGGTTCGCCTTCCCCGTCAATAAGCAAGCCGAAGCTGCGCCGCTGCTCGCGGTAGAACGGCTCCATCGTGAGCGACTTTCGGCCGTCGGCCCAGGCCGCGAACTGCTCGGGCGAAGTGAGGAACTGATTGCTGCCTGTGAACTTCACTCCACGCGCTGCCAGCGCCTTGGCGGCTGAAGCGCGGTTGGGCTGTGCGCAGACGATCTCGCCGCCCTCGCCATCAAGCGCCGCTTCGAATGAAGCGGCCCCGCGGTGCTCAACGACCTCAAGGCCACGGCCACGCAGCTCCTCGGCGTAGTGGCGCATCGCGCTGAGGACGATCTGGGCGCGTGCGCGGTGAATTGGACCACGCCCGAGCACCGCGAGCGACTCAATCATCACAACCCGCTCAGCCCCCTCTAGCGCCGGGTTGCTGGCCATCAGTTGATCGCCGAGAACGAGTGCCGTGTGGCCCATAGCCGATCAGTCCTTCGGCGGCGAAACCGCCCGGTAACGCTCGATCGTCGCGAGCCGCGCGGCCGCGTGATCGACAACCGGCGCCGGGTAATCACGCCCGATTACGCAGCCAGCCTCGGACTGCTCGTCGTCGCTCATTAGCCACGGCTCGGCCAGTCGCTTCGTCGGCACGCCAGCCAGCTCCGGCACCCAGCGGCGGACGTAAGCGCCGTCCGGGTCAAAGCGCTGCTGCTGGAGGATTGGATTGAAGATCCGCCGGAAGTAGGGCGCCGGATCTACGCCGGTCGAGGCGATCCACTGCCAGTTGCCGTTGTTCTGCGAAGGCTCGGCGTCGAGCAGCATCTCTTCAAACCACTGCTCGCCGCGGCGCCAGTCAATCTGCAGATCCTTCGTCAGAAACGAACCGACGACCATTCGTGCGCGGTTGTGCATCCAGCCGCTTGCGGCAAGCTGGCGCATTCCGGCGTCGACCAGCGGGTAGCCGGTTTGGCCTTCGCACCAAGCCGTGAAGCCCTGCTCGTCATCGACCCATTCAAGCTCGCGGAACTTTGCTTGGTATTCGAGCTTTATGTTGTCCGGGAACATCAGCAGCACGTGGGCGTAGAAGTCGCGCCAGGCGAGCTGGCGGACGAAGGCGGCGGCTCCCTCACTGCCGCGTTCCTGTGCTCGTTGTTCGGTCTCCCGCGCCGAGATGCAGCCCCAGCGCAGCCAAGCTGAAAGGTCGCTCGTGCCGCCACTGAGGTCGTCATGACGCTCTGCGTAGGAGTCGATCGGACCGTCGAGCCAAAGCTCAAGCGCGGCTCGCGCGGCAGGCTCACCTGGCTGGCAGAACGGCTCAGGCAGATGCTCGCCAAGCTGCGGCGTGGCCGGCAGCTCGCCGCAGTCGAGGCCGTCTGGCAGCCGCAGCACGGTAGGAGCAGGAAGCACCGGGCGACGCGGCAGCTCACGCTCCGCTTTCCAGAACGGCGTGAAGACGCTGAACGGCTTGCCGTTCTTGGTCCGTGGCAGCGACACGTCGGCGCAGAAGTTTCCCGGCGAGGGGACTGCTTCGACCCCGAGGGCTTTGAGCTCCTCGGTGACCTTGCGGTCGCGCTCAAGTGCGAACGGCGAGACGTCGCTAGTCCAATAAACCTCGCAGGCGCCGAGCTGCTCAGCAAGCTGCGGCAAGACCTCCTCTGGCTTGCCAGCACGGACGCAGAGCGCGCCACCGAGCGCCTGCAGCTGCTGATCAAGCTCGCGCAGAGAGCCGAGCATGAATGCCGTCCGCGGCCCACTCGCAAAGCGGCCCTCGAGCAAGCGCTGATCAAGCACGAAGAGGGGAACGACCCGCTGGCAACTCTCAGCCGCGGCGCTCAGCGCGGGGTGGTCGTGCGTGCGCAGGTCGCGGCGCAGCCAGACAATCGCGATCTTCTCCATCATCGAACTGTACGTCCTGCCCGTAGACTTGGATGAGATGGCTGAAGAACGAATCGAAGACTTTCCGATCTTCCCACTAGGGCTCGTTGCTTTGCCCAGCGAAACCGTTCCGCTGCACATCTTCGAGCAGCGCTACCGCACGATGATCGCCGAATGCCTCGACAATGAGCGCGAGTTTGGGATCGTCTGGACAGACGAAGATGGAGCCCACGCCACCGGCTGCGCGATGGAGGTAACTGAGGTAACGGAGCGCAGCGAAGACGGGCGGATGAACATCATCACGCGCGGCACGCGCCCCTTTCGTGTTGTCGAAGAGCGCCACGACCTCCCCTACCCGGCGGCCGTGATCGAATTCCTCGGCGACTCCGAAATCGACGAAGCAAGCGAGGACTTCGCGGAAGCGCACGCCGAGGCTTGCGAGGCCTATGCCGACCTAGTCGAGCAGGCGACCGACAAGCAGCTCGAACCTGAAGAGCTGGCGGCGAAGAGCGCCTATGAGATGGCGGCAACGGTTGAGTTTGGCGCCGAGGCCAAACAGGGTCTGCTCGATCTTCGCTCCGAAGCGAAGCGGATCAAGCTCGTGGGCCAGCTGCTGCGCGCAACCGTTAAGCGGCTCGAGTTTGTTGAGCGCGCACAGGTGCGAGCGGCCTCAAATGGCCGCGTCCGCTTCGGTTAGCGCGCCAGACCGCAAACGTTCTTGGCCAGATCTCGCGTCAACTTCGCGATTTCAAAGAAGATTGGTGGCTGCGGCCGCGAGCTGTCGCTGAACGAGACGGTGCCGAACTCGGTGCGAACGTTGTAGCGAAGAATCGTGTACTTGCCGGGCTTCAGGTTGACCGCATTGCGCGCCGGGCCGGGCTCCTGTTCATCGCCATTGAGATCGCGGGCGATTGCCCGCGCGTCGATCAACTGAGCGCTGCTGATCTCATACTGCTTGCCGCCATTGCAGCGCACCGTGCCGCCGTCGCCGACGACCATCCTCAGCTTCGCGCCCTCGATTGAGCCGCTGCGCTCGAGCACGTAGAGGTCTGCCGACGGGCCGCCGCAACCAGCGACGGTCGCCGCGGCGAGAGCCGCAAGCGCAAGTGCCAGTGCCGCTGGGCGCCGTTTCACAGCCCCACCGCCGCGCCGCCGCGCCTCGGGTCGCCGCCACCCTCGCAGCGGCCGCTCTGAAGGTCGCGCGCTACTGCCTGCGTACCACCAAAGAAGAGATTCTCGGCGCGGAACTCGACCAGCTCCCGCTGCCCTAGATCAACCCCTTCGAGCGCTACTCCGGGCTCAACAAAAAGCGTGCCGCCTTCGCTGTGGAGGCGCGGCGCGTTGACGGCGGCCTGAA
>JBIHZY010000123.1:0-5421 GCA_044240185.1 Solirubrobacteraceae bacterium | reverse complement strand
TTTCTTGACGCGCCGGACCGGCTGACCGGCTTCTTTGATGGCCGCGCGCTGAAGCTGCTGCTCGCTCCAACCGGCTTTGCGGCGCGCGCGCTGGGCGTTGGCACTGGCGCGATCCTCGGCGTGCTGAAACGAATCACCGGCGCCGAGCTGCTCGAAGATCTTTCCGTCTTCTTCCAGGCCCTCGGCGGGCTAATCGATGGCTTCCGCGAGCGCGCCGAGGCCGTCCGCACACTGCTCGCCGACCCGGCGACGACCTTTGTTGTGATCACCTCGCCGCAGCGCGACTCGGCCGAGGAGGCGATCTTCTTCGCCGGCAAGCTGCGCAGCGCGAAGATGAACTTTGGCGCGCTGATCATCAACCGCGTCCACTTCGTTGGCGGCGGGGACCAAGCAGCGCCAACTCTGGCTGCGGTCGCCAGCCAGCTGGGCGGCCAATTTGACGAGCCGCTGGCGGCAAAGCTGCTCAGCAGTTACTCAGACGCGCTCGCCCTGGCAGAGCGCGACGCGGCGACGATCGCGCGACTGAAGGAAGAGACCGGCGAGCTGGAGCCGCTGATTGTGCCTGAGCTAGCGGGGGACGTTCATGACGTCGAGGGGCTGGTCGCGATCCACAACCAGCTCTTTGCTGCCGCTTAAAACGGCGGGCGCAGCGATTCGAACTGATCGGTTCCTTGATCTTCTAGCGGCTTGACGCTTGCCGTAAAGGGGTCGGGCGGCGTGGCATCAGGCTCAACATCCTCAAGCAGAATCGAGTCAGCCAGGCCTACGAGGTCGCCGCTGAGATGGCCGCAGCAAGCGTCACGCAGCAGCGCTCGCAGGTGGCCGTCGAGCTCGCTGACGTACGGCTGAAGCTGGAGCTCGTTGTCAACGCCGGCGATCAGCGCCGGCTCGAGCGCGGCGGCGTGGGCGATCCGTTCGGTCATCGTGGCGCGATGGTCACGCTCGGCGCAGAGCGCTGCAAGACGCCCCGCCATTCTGCCGCTGGCCGGGCCTTCAGGTTCGAGCAGCGCGCGGGCAACGAGCAGCAGATCGGTCAGCGCCTCGGCCGCCAGTACGCGCTGGTGGGCCATCTCATAGCGGCGCAGCGCCCAAGCAAGTTCGCCCGACTTCGGCTCGCGGCGACCGACGAGGCTAAGGAAGGCGCGCAGCTCATCTTCCTGCCCCGGTTCGATCAAAACCAGCGGTTCGATGTCGCCGGAGTCGTTACTGAGCGCGACCGCCTGCCACGGGCCAGCGCCAATCCGCGACCAGCCGAGCGGCGCGATCGCTACCGGTTCGGGGTGGTAGAGCCCAAGCCCAGCGGCCAGTTTGCGCAGCGACTGGCGCGAAGCCTGCAGCGGGCCGACGTCGCCGGGGACCGGCGAGCGGCGCACAATCACGAGCGTCTGCGGGCTGCCGTCGACGCGCGACCAACGCGCCTCGTCGGGAGCATCGTCGAAGCGCTCGCCGCGGGCTAGCGTCAGCCCGTCGCCGAGAGCCACCTCTTCAGAGCCGAGCTCGACGCCGAGTAGAACGGCGACGACGGTGTGCTCGGCGCGCTCCTCGGCAACGCAGCGCTCAAGCTCCAGATAGGCATTGTCGAAGCAGCGCTCATCGAAGACAAAGTCGTTGGAATCAACGAAGACCCGCGCAAGGAAGCAGTGCAATGCGGCATCGGCGCTCTGGCGGCCGGGGCCGGGCGGGCGCAGGCCCTGCGAATCGAGGTAGTCGGCGAGGCTGCCGATCGCGATCAGCGCGTGGGCGGCAGGCAGAAAGGTGGGAAGACGGGCCAGAACACTGCTGCGTTCGTTGATGAACTCGGCCGTCAACGGGCGGTAGCAGTAGAGCGGCGAGTCGCGGCGGCCCTCTTCGACGACTTCGAACGGCAGCTCGTGGCCGCCTTGAGCGTCACTGGCAAGCTGCCAGGCGGCTTCCTGCGTGAACGCGTGCAGCGCGGAGCGAAGTTGACGGAGGCCCATAAGCGACCGTTCGCCAAAGTGGCAGCCGATCCTGCCGTTTGGCCGACGCGGTAGATTTATTGGATGGCTACAACAGAACACACTCACGAAGATCACGACCACGTCCACGGCCCAGGCTGCGGCCACACGGCGATCGTTCACGATGGCCACATCGACTTCATTCACGACGGCCACCTGCACCAGCCGCACGGCGATCACGTTGATGAGCACTCGCTGCCGGTCGATGACCAGCTCCCCGACGACTGCAACCGCCAGCACGATTGCGGCGAGCACGTCCACAGCGCGGACTGCGGCCACGAGGCGGTACCGCACGGCGAGCACACCGACTACCTCGTCGACGGACGCCTCCACCACCCGCACGAGGATCACTGTGATGATCACGGCGGCATCGAACTAGCCTGAGAATCAGTCTCATCGCTAGCCTCTTGGGCGATGGCGAAGATGCAGAAGAAAGAGTCGCAGTGGGAGACAGCGACGAACGAGCGGCTCGCTGAAGCCGGCTTCCGCCGCGGCGGTGCCCGCGCCGCCGTCGTCGCGCTGCTCGATGAGCAGAGCTGCGCGCTGAGCGCCTATGAGATCGAAGAGCTTCTCGCCGCGCGCGAGCGAGCGGTCGGCCGCGCCAGCATCTATCGGATTCTCGAACAGCTCGACGAGCTGGGCGTGGTCAGCAAGGTCGAGCTCGGCCAAGCGCAGGCGCGCTACGAGCCGATCCGCCCCGACCACCATCACCACCACCTCGTCTGCGACAAGTGCGGCGCCGTAATCGCCTTCGATGACGCGCCGCTGGAGCGCGCCGTCGATTCAATCTCTAAGCGCGTCGACTTCGCAGTCGAAGGCCACGAGATTGTTCTCCACGGCCTCTGCGCCGATTGTCGCTAGCCACGAAGTCGCGCAGCCAGCGGGTCAGCAGCGCCACGACAAAGGCGAGAACAAGCGCGCAGGTGACCGCTGCTCCAGCAGCCAGCTCGGCGTGGTAGGAGGCGTAGAGACCTACAAGCGAGGCCACCCAAGCGATCGCGACTGCGGTCAGCATCATCGGCCCGATCCGCCTGGTCAGCAGCCGAGCGGTGGCCGCCGGCCCGATCAGCATCGCGACGACAAGCAGGTTGCCGAGCGCCTGTACGGCGACCAGTGTGGCGCCAGCGAGCAGCAGCGCAAGGACTAAATCAAGCGGCGCGGGCGAGCGGCCCAGAGCGCGAGCGTTTAGTCGATCGAAGCCACTTACCAGCAGCCCTTCGTGGAGCACGAAGAGAATGACGAGGACGACTGCCGCGTACAAGGCGGCCAGGGCGATGTCGCCAGCGCCGACGGCGAGCAGGTCGCCAAAGAGGATCCCGTTAAGTCCGGCCGGGGTTGTGGGCGCGAGCCCCAGCAGCACGCCGGCTCCGAAGAGCGACGTGATCACGACCGAGACTGCGACCTCGCTGCCGAGCACTTTGATCCGCCCTACAAGCGCGATCAGGCTGGCACCAACGGCTAGACCAATCGCTCCACCGAGTACGAGCGGTAGCCCCAGCAGCGCCGCACCGACCAACCCCGGCAGCATTGAGTGGGCCAGTGACTCGGCGCTGTAAGCGCGGCCGGCGAGCACGATCCAGCAGCCGAGCGTGCCGGAGATCAGACCGAGCAGCGCAAGTTCAGCGAGGCTGCGCGCGACGATCGGTTCGCGCAGCGGCTCAAGCAGCCACTCGATCATCGATCGGCCTCGAAATGGTCATGGTGGTGGGGCGGCGTGATCGCCAGCGACTGGTCACCGGGGAGCGGAACCAGCGAGGAACCGTAGGTCCGCTCGATCACTTCGCGCGTCAGCACCTGCGCCGGGTCGCCGAAGGCGATTTGAACGCGGTTGCAGCAGAGCACGAGATCCCAGCTGCGCGCCTGCTCAATGTCATGCGTCGCCATCAGCAGCCCGCGGCCCTCAGCGGCGAGCTGATCGAACAGTGCGGCCAGAAGTTCGGCGCTGGGGGCGTCGATCCCCGCGAACGGCTCATCGAGCAGCAGCAGCGGCGAATCCTGCACCAGCGCGCGCGCCACCAGCACGCGCTGGCGCTGCCCGCCGGAGAGCTCACCGAAGGTCGTATTGGCCTCGTCTTCGAGCCCGACGCGGCGCAGCGATTCGCGCGCCAGCGCGCGGTCGGCGCGCGACGGCCGCCGCCACCAGGGCAGCCGCGAGACCGAGCCCATAAGCGCAACGTCGAGCGCGCTGACCGGGTAATCGAGCCGCGAGCGCTCGCTCTGCGGTACCAGCGCCGGATGGCCGACGCCAATCTCCAGCTCACCGGACGATGGCGCTAGCTCATCGGTGAGTACGCGGAAGAGCGTTGACTTGCCGCCGCCGTTGGGGCCCAGCAGCGCTACGCGCTGCCCGGCCTCGACGGCGAAGGTGATGCTGCTGATCGCAGGGACGGACGCTCCCGGATACCGAGCCGCCAGCCGGTTGCTGCGAACCAGCGGCTCAGAACTCAGGACTCGATCGTGCATCTCTCCTTACCCCCGGTCATCCCCGCGACCATCGCTTTGGCATTGGCAGCTTCGGCGCCGAGCACGGTTCCCTCTGGCGAATCGGCAGCGCCGAGCGTATCGCCGAAGAGCGTGTAGTCAGATGACGCGCCGGTATCGCTGGCAATCCGCTCGGCAAGCGCCGGGTTGAGAGAGCTCTCAGGGAAGATCGCCTTTACCTTCTTCTCGCGGATCAGCTTCTCAAGCGCCGCGACCTCACCGGCAGATGCCTGGCCCTGCGTTGAGGTCGACGGGAAAACTGCGCCGACGGAAGTGACTCCGTAGCGCTCGGTGAAGTAGACGAAGGCGTCGTGGTCGGTGACAATCAGCCGCTCGTTTGCCGGCACTTTGCTCAGGCAGGCGCGAATCTGCTCGTCAACTTTCTTGATCTTGGCGCGGTATGCATCGGCGTTGGCGGTGATCTGATCCTTCGCCGCCGGGTCGGCCGCAATCAGCGCCGTCTCCACCTTGGTTGTCGCCGCTTCGAGGTTGGTGAGGTCGTGCCACCAGTGTGGGTCGGTCTCACCGTGGCCGTGCGCTTCCTTCTCATCGGCGTGCGCTTCGCCTTCCTTCTCATCGGCGTGCGCTTCGCCTTCCTTCTCATCGGCGTGCGCTTCGCCTTCCCCGGTTGCGTGGCTGACAGGCAGCCCGCTACTGAGATCAACAACTTCAGCCTCCGAACCTGATTCCTTGACGAGCTTTGTCGACCATGCGTCAAGCCCGAGCCCGCTGGTGAAGACGATCTTCGAAGCGGCGACTGCACCGACGTCATTTGGGCGCGGCTCGTAATCGTGCGCTTCGGAGTTGGGCGTCAGGATCTGCTTAATGGTCACTGCGTCGCCGCCAACTTCACGAACTAGGTCACCGACCTGAGTTGTCGTCGCAGCGACGGTGACCTTGGAGCTCGAAGCTTCGCCACCGTCGTCGCTGCCGCAGCCGGCGACAGCCAGCGCGCTCAGGCCGA